>JANXYE010000121.1 GCA_025350285.1 Chloroflexota bacterium | reverse complement strand
CGAGGATGTCCATGTTCGGGTTGGCCGCGGCCGCCACCAGGCGCGCGGTCATCTCTGGAGATGGCATCCTGAGCTTGCTGTGGACGCTCGCAACGACGATGTCGAGCGCGCCGAGCAGCGCCGGATCCTGGTCCAGGGCGCCGTCATCAAGGATATCGACTTCGATGCCGGTGAGGATGCGGAACGGCGCCAACTCCACGTTCAGCGTCGCGACCAGTTCCAGTTGGTCGATGAGACGCTCAGCGGTGAGGCCGTTCGCGACCTTCAGACGGGGCGAATGGTCCGTGAGGACCATGTACTCGTGCCCGACGGTGATCGCGGCCCGAGCCATCTCGTCGATTGGGCTACCGCCATCCGACCAGTTCGAATGCGTGTGGCAATCTCCGCGAAGGGCGGCCCGGAGGGGCCCAGCTGGCGGAATGGGCGGGTAGGCGCTGGCTTCAGAGGCCTCAAGCCGGGCGAGGTAGGAGGGGACCTGGCCGGCCAGCGCTTCGGTGATGACGGCGGCGCTGGTATCCCCGACGCCCGCGAGGCCCTTCAAACGGCCCGACGCGGCGAGCGATTCGAGTTCGAGTGGCGGCACGGACGCCGTTGCATCGGCCGCGCGGCGGAAGGCCCGGACGCGGTAGGTGGGCTCGCCCGCGCGTTCGAGCAAGAAGGCGATGCGCTTGAGCGCCTCGATAGGGTCCATCCCGCAGATTCTACGCACGCGGGGCGCGTGACCGTGCCCCCGGCGGCCATGATACTTGCCCTACGCACCCGCGATCGCCGCCGAGGCTCGCAACCCGAAACCCAACATCAGGAATCCGCCATGCCCGCACACCCGTCCGTCGCGCTGTTCTCCGGCGACAAGTCGCTGCCTATTCTGCCCGCCGCCGAGCATTTCGCCGGCACCGAGGAGCGCATCACCAAGGCGTTCCAACTCCAGCAAAAGATGGGTGGCACGTTCGACATCACCATGGACTGCGAGGACGGCGCTCCCGCTGGACGTGAAAAAGAACACGCCGAAATGGTCGTGCGAATGCAAAATAGCGACCTGAACACGTACAACATGGCGGGCATCCGCATCCACGACCCTTCGCACCCGGCCTGGCGGCAGGATGTCGAGATTATGGTTGGTGGGGCCGGCGAGCGAATCCGCTATATCACCATCCCCAAGAGCATGAGCGTGACCGACTGCGCGATGGTGATCGAGACGATCCGGGAGACCGGCGCGAAAGCGGGGCTCAAGAGAGAAGTCCCGATCCACGTGCTGATGGAGACCCAAAAGGCGCTCCATTGCGTGTGGGAACTGGCGGCGCTGCCGAACCTTGAGGTCCTCGACTTCGGGCTGATGGACTTCGTTAGCGACCACCATGGGGCGGTACCGGCCGCCGCGATGCGTTCGCCGGGGCAGTTCGACCACGCCCTCCTACATCGCGCGAAGGCGGAGACGGTGGCCGCCGCGCTGGCGAATGGCGTCGTGCCCGCGCACAACGTGACGCTCGAACTGAAGGACGTGGATTTCATCTACAACGACGCTCGGCGGGCACGGGAAGAGTTCGGCTTCCTTCGCCAGTGGTCCATCTACCCGGCCCAGATCGAGCCGATCACACGGGCGATGGCGCCCAAGGCCCCCGAGGTAGCCGAGGCCGAAGCGATCCTGCTGAAAGCGTTTGACGCCGACTGGGGCCCTATCCAGCACGAGGGCAACCTGCACGACCGTGCGACGTACCGCTACTACTGGGAACAGCTTCAGCGGGCGAAGGTCATGGGCCTCCAACTGCAAGACCGCACCCTGAGCACCTTCTTCGCCTGAAGACAATCCGAGTCGCCTGTCCGCCAGGCGAACGTCTACGGAAAATCGCTCCCCGGGATGCTGGCGGGATCGTGCACCAACTCGGACCAGCGCCGGGCGATCGTGTCGAGCGGCTGTGGCGGGGGCGCCCAGGGTATGCCGCGCACGATGACGCCCTTGTTCGCCGAGTGTTCGACCAGCCCCTCCGCCTCCAGCCGCCGAAACGCCTCCCGCACCGGCGTCTGGGAGACGCCCCACTGGGCGGCCACGTCCTCCTGGCGGAGATGCTGGCCAGCCTCAATGTTGCCCGACATGATCCCGTTCTGCAGCGCCTCGTACACCGCGTCGGCCTTGGTCCGCCGGAGAGATCGCTGAAGCGCCATCGCCAAAGCATACGCCCGCCCGGGCCTTGCGGGCGCGGGGACTGTGCGTATACTCCGGCCAATGAGCGCGGTTCAACACCGGTCTGCCTGCGCGATGGTCCTGTCGGCGTCGTTAATGCTGGTCGTCCTGGCGGCCGCATGTGGCGGTTCGAAGCCGAAGGCTACCCCTAGAGCCGGGTCCGAAACGCCGCGCGCCTCGTCCGTGGAGTTGCACGACACACAGCAGGTGTTCACCCTCCTCGGGGGCTCGCCCGCGAACGCACGCGACGCGGCCGTCGCGGTGAGCGAACTCGCGAGCCTCCCTAAAGGCACAACCGCTGACCGCATCGGAGAATCGAAGACCGAACAGCGCGACAACGTCCGTGTGGAGCGGGCGCCGTACGAGGTGCGCGTTCCCGGCCAGCCCGCGAAGTCGTTCACCATCACCCGTGTGCTCGGCAAGGACGGCGCGGAGTGGGTGCTCATCGCAACCTTCGTCGGAGGCCCGCAATGAGCCGCCGGAC
>JANXYE010000011.1 GCA_025350285.1 Chloroflexota bacterium | reverse complement strand
AAGGCGCCACCATAGCCCTTGCGCAGGATAACGGTGATTTTAGGCACGGTGGCTTCGGCGTAGGCGTAGAGCAACTTGGCGCCGTGGATGATGATCCCGCCGTACTCCTGCGTCGTGCCCGGGAGAAAGCCGGGGGTATCGACGAGCGTGATCACGGGCACATTGAAGCAATCGCAGAAACGCACGAAACGGGCCGCCTTGCGGCTGGCGTTGATGTCGATCGAGCCCGCGAGCTGGTTCGGCTGGTTGGCGATGATCCCGATCGGCCTGCCGCCCATGCGCGCGAAGCCGACGACCATGTTCATCGCGAAGAGTTCGTGCACCTCCATGAAATCGCCGTCATCGACGATCCGCCAGATGACCTCGCGCACGTCGTAGGGGCGGTTGGGCTCGGCCGGGACGATGCTGAGGAGGTCCGGCTCCTCGCGGTTCGGATCGTCGCCGCTGCTAACGATGGGCGGGTCTTCCGCGTTGTTCGAAGGGAGGAAGGCGAGCAGGCGGCGGACTTCGGCGAGGGTCTCCTCTTCACCGGCGATGGCGAAGTGGGCGACGCCCGAGCGGCTGGCGAGCGAATGGGCGCCGCCGAGGTCTTCCTGCGTGACCTCCTCGGCCGTGACCGCGCGGATTACGTCAGGGCCGGTGATGAACATCATTCCCGAGCCTTCGGTCGCGAAGATGAAGTCCGTGAGGGCCGGGCTGTACGCGCCGCCGCCGGCCGATGGCCCCATCGTGACCGTGATCTGGGGGATGACGCCGCTGGCGAGGGTGTTCATCGCGAAGATCTCGCCGAACCCTTTGAGGCTTTCGACGCCATCCTGGATGCGCGCGCCGCCGGAATCCTGGATGCCGACGACGGGCGCGCCGGTCATCATCGCGAGGTCCATCACCTTCAGAATCTTGTTGGCCACGGCTTCGCTGAGAGAGCCGCCGAGCTGGGTGAAATCGAAGGCGTAGATATAGATGGGCCGCCCATCGACCTTGCCCCAGCCGCAGACGACCGCCTCGCCCGGGACCTCGCTGTTTTTGGGCCGCACGAGCGGGTCAATCTCGTCGAAGCTACCCTCGTCGAGGAGCAGGGCGATGCGCTCGCGGGCGGTGAGCTTGCCGCGGGCGTGCTGGGCTTCCACGCGCTTCGGGCCACCGCCTTCGGCGAGGCGGGCTTTCAGTTCGGTAAGCTGAGCAAGCTTCTGCTCGGCGTTCAGTTGTTCGGCCATTGGGGCATCCTCGTCGGGGCGATCGGGCATGGGCGAAGGAAACCCGGCGCCGCGGCCGGGTCGCGCATGTTTTTCGCGAAATCGAAGAAATGCTAGCAGGGGGAGCCGTTTCGGAGTACCGAAGGGACGTGCCGGAGTGCCGCTGCGCCGTGGCTTCGGCAATGCACCCGCACGGTACTCCTGGTACTTTCGGCGCCGTGGCACGGCGCCACTTCGGCTCCTTGACAGGTCTTGTGGCTCTCCTATCATTCCGTTGGCCCGCGAGCCGGACGTTTGCGCCGACCCCAAAACAAAGCGGGATGCAGGAGCTGAATACCAATGGCCGAACTCCAGGCGGCGGCGGAAACGTTTGCCAACGACCTCAAGAACCAGAACATCGCCGGCCTGATGATGGCCTTCACCCCGAACGGGATGATGAAAGCGATGGCCATGCAGAGCCAGATGGCAGCCCAGGGCGGGCAACAGCCGGTGACCGGCGTCAACGTCACGGTCGGCGGCCAGGAAGGCGAGGACCATCTCGTTGATATCGAGATGCAGAACGCGGGCGGCTCGGCCGTCATCTCCACGAAGTGGAAGGACGTCGCCGGCGCCTGGAAGGTCGATGACATGGCGCTCAAGGCGTAAGCCTGCTCGCCAGATGTAAAGCGATTTGGAGCCGGGCTTCGCCCGGCTCTCTGTCTTTTCGCCCGCCAATACCCGAACATGATTCGGAATGGCTTCCTACACCGGCGCTCCGCCCCTGCCCGTCCATCGCCGTCTCAAGCGGTTCGTCATCACCGGCTGGAACTTCGGCCTCATCTACTCCCGCTACAAGCGCGTCCAGCGCAATAAGAAGCTGAGCGACGAAGAGCGCGAACGCCGCTACACCTTCGAACACGAGCGCAACGCGCGCCGCCTCTACAACACGGCCGTTTCGATGGAAGGCCTGATCATCAAGGCCTGCCAGTTCATGAGCAGCCGGGCCGATGTCGCCCCGCCCGAGTACGTATCCATCCTCGGGCGATTGCAGGATGCCGTCCCGACTCGTTCGTGGGCGGAGGTCACCGCCCAGGTCAAACGCGACCTCGGCGCCGCCCCGGACGAGATCTTCGCCGAGTTCTCACGCACCCCGGTCGCCTCCGCTTCCCTCGCCCAGGTCCATCGCGCGCGGACGAAGGCCGGCGACGACGTCGCAGTCAAGGTCCAATACCGGGGCATCGAACGCGTCGTCGAGACGGACCTGCGCAACCTTGCCTGGTTCGTGCGGCTCCTCGCCCGGATCGAACGCAACTTCGACTATCGCGCGCTGATGGATGAGTACTGCAAGTACACCCCGAGGGAACTCGATTTCGTCCTCGAAGGCCAGAGTTCTGAACGGGTCGCGAAAGACCTCGCGCATCGCAAAGACGTGCGCATCCCGAAGGTTTTCTGGGAGACCACCGGGCGCCGCGTCCTGACCATGGAGTACATCGACGGGATTAAGATCTCGGACATTCCCCGGCTGCTTGAGGCCGGCATCGACCCCAACCAGGTCGCCCAGATCATGACCGAGGCGTACTGCGAACAGATCCTCGTGCACGGCTTCTTTCACGCGGACCCGCATCCGGGCAACCTGATGGTGTTGCCGGGACCAATCGTCGTGTTCATCGACTTTGGCCTTTCGAAGGACCTCGAAGACGAGTTCCGCACGAACTATGCGCGGATGACAGTCGCGATCATGCGCCAGGACGAACAGGCGATGGCGGAAACGTTCCGGGCGATTGGCTTCCGCACGAAATCCGACGACCCGCAGGCGCTTGTCGCCCTGGGTAAGGCGTTCTTCGAGTCGTCGGGGCCAGAAGGCAAAGCGTACATCGACCAGGACGTCATGCCCGAAGTGAACGAACGGCTGGCCGAGATCATGAAGGCGAACCCGGTGACGAAGATCCCGCCGGATATCCTCCTCATCTTCCGGGTGCTCGGACTGATGAGCGGGCTACAAAAACGGCTCGATAGCCGGGTGAACATGATGGAGACGATCGCGCCCTACGCCGAGGCACAGGCCGGGCCACCGCGGCTTTCCGCCGTGGAAGCGGCGGGAGCGTGAACCCGCCCAGCAGGTAGCTTCGGGTGTGCGTCACTTTTGCACACAGGCATGGAACCCCGTTCGACCGCGTCTCGGCCGCCCGGCCGCGGGCTCAGTGGAGACTGGACCGCTCCGTATCCGTCGCGGCTGGGATCGCCGCCTGGCTTAAGCCAACCCGCGCCGCTAATCCTGGCCGCGAGTGGCGAACGAGCGGTTCGTTCACGCCCGAGCCGCCGCAAAAATCCGACGGCCACCGTTAGCTTCAGGCGAAGAGTATCCTGGAGCCATTCGGTGTATCCTGAACGCAGTCTCGCTGCGTGCCTTGCTGTTTCGGCATGCGGAAGAAAGGGCAAGAGCTCCATGGATCAACTGGTCAAGCCGTGGCGGAAAGTGGCGCTCATCTTTCCCGGGCAGGGGTCGCAGCATCCGGGAATGGCGGACAAGCTCATAAAGATGTCGCGGGCGGCGGCCGATGTCTTCCGCCGCGCCGATGAAGTGCTCGATATGCAGCTCTCCAGGCTCTGCGTGGAAGGCTCGGCGGAGGAACTCGAAGCCACCGTGAACCAGCAGCCGGCCACGTTTGTCACGTCGATCGCCTGGCTGGCGGCGTTGGAAGAACGCTGGAACGCTTACGACCGGAAGATCGAGCCCTACCTCTTTGCCGGCCATTCGATGGGCGAATTCACCGCGGCGGTGGCCGCGGGCTCGCTCACGTTCGACGAAGGCCTCCAACTCGTAAAGGAGCGCGGCGTGCTCATGGAGCAGGCCGGCATCGAAAACCCGGGCGGCATGGCGAGCATCATCGGCCTGCCCGAAGAGAAGATCGTCGAGATCTGCCAGGAAGCATCGAGCGAAGGCTACGTGGGCCTCGCGACCATGAACTGCGAAGGCCAGAGCGTTATCTCGGGCGCGATTAACGCCCTCAAGCGCGCCATGGATCTGGCCGAAGGCGCCCGCGCCCGCAAGGTCGTGAAGCTGCCTATCACGATCGCCTCGCATTCGCCCTTGATGGCGAAGGCAAGCGACGGCATGAACCGCCTCCTCCAGAAGCTCCCTATGCACGACCCGAAGCAGCCAATCGTCGGCAACACCACTGCCCGGCTCCTCAGCGTCCAGCCAGAAGTGTACGTAGAGCTTCGCGACCAGTTGACGATGGGCGTGCGCTGGCAGAAATCGGTTGAGACGATGCGCGCGAAGGGCGCGGACATGTTCATGGAGGTTGGTCCGGGCAACGTCCTCACACGGCTGGTTCGCCGAATCGACTACGACACCAACAGCCTGAGCGTGAGCGACCCCTACGAAGGTCTCTTCGGCGAGAACTTCAAGGCCGTGGCGGCCGCGGCTCTGTGACCCGGCGCGTGGTGGTTACCGGCGTCGGCGCGGTCACGGCCGTCGGGCATACCGCCGAAGAGACCTGGCGGGCGATGGTGGACGGGCGCAGCGGCATCGGCCCGATCACCTTGTTCGACCCCGAGCCGTACCCGGTGCGAATCCAGGCGGAGGTCAAGAACTTCTCCCTCGGCGACCGCGCGGACGCGAAACAGCAGCGGCATATGAACCGCGGGGTGACCTTCGGCGTGGGTAGCGCGCTCGAAGCGCTCGCTGACAGCGGCCTGAAGATCACGGAAGAGAATGCTGACATGGTCGGCGTCATCTTCAGCGCGGGCGGCGGCGGCACCGATCTGGTCGTCGAGTACCAGCACATTCTCGATGAGAAAGGTCCCCGGCGGGTGACCCCGTTCCTCGTTGCCAACTTCATCGTCGATGCGGCCAGCGGGCACATCGCCATCGCGACCGGGGCGCGGGGGCCGAACATGGCGATCGTCAGCGCCTGTGCATCGGGCGGCGGCGCGCTGGGTGAAGCCTACGAAACGGTGAAACGCGGCGACGCCGACGCCATCATCGCCGGCAGCTCGGAGGCGGTCCTCCTGCCGCTCTACCATGCGACTTGGTGTTCGATGCGTGCACTCGCCGGGGATAACGAGCACCCTACGAAAGCGCTCAAGCCGTTCGACCTGAACCGCGACGGCTTCATCGCCGGCGAAGGCGGCGCGGCGATGATCCTCGAGGATTACGAGAGCGCGCAGGCGCGCGGTGCGAGGGTCTACTGCGAAATCATCGGCTACGGCAGTTCGAACGACGCTTACGACATGATCGCCCTGCACGAAAGCGGGCGGGGGCTGAAGCGGGCCATGAAGGCGGCCCTCCGGAAGACGGATATCGACCCTTCGGAGATCGACTACATCAACCCCCACGGCAGCGGCACCCCGCTCAACGACCGGGTAGAGACGTTGGTATTCAAGGAGATCATGGGCGCCGCGGCGTACCGGGCGGCTATCAGCTCGGTGAAGCCGATTACGGGCCACTGCATGGGCGCGTCCGGTTCGGTCGAGGCCCTCGCCTGCGTGATGGCCATCCGCGACCAGAAAATCCCGCCGACTATCAACTACACGACGCCCGACCCGGAATGCGACCTCGACTACGTGCCCAACGTCGCCCGCGACCGCGACGTCCGGGTCGCCGTGACAACGAGCGTCGGCCTCGGCGGGCACAACAGCTGCGTCATCTTCCGCCGCATGGACTGACCGCCCTTTGCACGCCACAGCGGCCTCGCGCCACCCACGCCCCCCGTCATCTTCTAACCGGCTGGGTGTCCTTCGTTTCTTGGCGCCCAACTGCTTCTGCCGACCTGGACTCTCGATCCTCTGCGTCTCACATGCGCCAACCGTTCCCGGATGGAACAATGCCGGGTGGCAGCGCGACAGCACGGTCCGCCAGCTCAGGAGGGACGAATGGCACGCGCGTTGGTGACGGGCATCGGGGCGATCACCCCGTTGGGCTTAACGGCGAAAG
>JANXYE010000089.1 GCA_025350285.1 Chloroflexota bacterium | reverse complement strand
GCCTGGAGGATTACGTCGGCACCGCCTGGGGGATGGCGGCACACACCGCGCCCTATGCCGGCGTGCCGTTGGACGTGCGCTCACCCGAGAGCCGCGGCAACCCCGACTTCGTCGGCTTCTATCGCTGGCACGTGCCCGATCCAATCGTTTTCGAACGCGATCTGCGCGTGACCATCCAGCAGATCGGGTTCGCGAGCTTCCGCCTGGGCCAGGAGGCTGAATTCGAACGCTACCTCGTCTCGCACCCGGCGGCCGGAGCCGGGCCAGACACGGGACGCGGCACGATGCTTGCCCGCGGCATCTTCGAGCGAGTTGACGACTACTGCGCCGCCGCCTTCGTCTACTGCCGCGAGCCGCAGCCCGTCCCGCGCCTCGATGTCGCCGCCGCCGTCGCGGACATCGAACGGCTTGGATACGAACAACCGGCAGCGTTCGAGCGCTTCGCGTGGCCACTTGCGCTCGCCCCTTGGCGCGGGGACTGAGGCGTTGTACCACGTGCAGTGGGGGGTCTTGCGGTAAATGTTCGTCGCCCAGATCCGTCCTCCCCCTCGCCCGCGAGGTACGAAGTCGGGAGAGGGGGCCGGGGGGTGAGGGCCTACGCGCTCGCTCCGGCGGCCTGCTCCAGGGCCAGCCTGCCGCGTGACGCCCCCGCTCGCAGCGTCTCGAGGACGATTACGACCGCTAACGCCGAAATGCCAAGCGCCGCGAGCGTCGTCCGCGCGCCGGCGTACTCCACGCCCACACCGGTGAGCAGCAGCGGCAGGGCGAGCACGGCTTCCGTGAGCATCGCCTGGGTCGCGAAGATGCGGCCCTCGTCCCGCACGGGCGCCGCCGTCGTGAGCGTTACGCGCGCCCCAATGAGCGCCCCAGCAAAACTGAGGCCCAGCAGGAACGCCGCCGGCATGGCGACGAGGTAGGTCGTATTAAGCGACGCTTCCAGGCGGATGATCGGGCCGATCTGCGAGGCCGTGGCTACGCCCAGGACACCGTAGTCCAGCACCGCCAGCGCCAGCGCCCCGGCGGCCATCCCGAGCATGCCCAGGCGCATCGTTTCGTTCGCCGTGCGCTCCCCTATTCCACGTGAACTCCAAACCAGCCCGGCGATCGCCCCAACCACTCCCACACCCACCAGAGCGCCAAACGCGATGTTTCCGACCCCCACGTCGCTGCGGATGTAAAGCGGGAGCGCCACGAAGACGCCGCGGGAGACGGCTGTCTTCAGAGAGAGCGCTCCCACGGCGTAACGGGCCCGGTCGTCGCCGGCGAGGAATCGCAGCGTTGGCCGGAACGCGAACGCCTGCCGGGCAGGCGCCGGCGCCGCCTCGGCCGGTAACCGGCGGGACAGCACGAGAGCGAGGGCGAAGAACAGCACAGCCGTCGCGGCCGCCCCGGCGAACATCAGCGTCGTCCCTCCCGCGAAGTAGAGCGCCGGAGCGAGCGCCGCCGCGCCCACCGCCTGGCCGCCATATTGGAGAAAAACGAGAAGAGCGTGACACTTCGCTGGCGTCCGCGGCTGCAGCAGCCGCACGAGCGACATTTCAGCGGGCCCGAACACCTGGATCAGCCCAGAGGCGGCGAACGTGACCAGCAGCGCTCCGGGCAGGTCACGGGCGATGAGCAGCGCCAACAGCGGGGTAAGCATGCGCAGAGCCGCGCCGCCCACATACGCCCGCGCCGCGCCCAGGCGATCCACCACCGCGCCGGCCACGAACGCGAACATCAACGCCGCCGCGATGCCCGCCAACAGGACGCCGCTCAAGCCCACGGCGGCATCGGCGTGCCGGCTGGCGACCACGAACAGCCCGGCGACGAGCAGTGACTGGGTGAGCTGGCTGAAGAACTTGGCTGCGTAGAAGCTCATTTGGCGCGTTGTCCCAACTGCGTCTACCTCTTCTTCGGCGCCGCTCGGGCCGTCTGAAGCCCGATATTGTCATTCCCGTCTGAACATCACATGAAGCGGGTCACCGGCCGCTTAACCATCGACAGAAGCTAACCGGCGCCCGTTTGAAGGTATCGCCCGTGATGGCCATTCCGTCGCGCGCCGGCTCTTTCATCCGGCATCGTCCCATCTTGGAACATCTGTATACGCGCCCTCCCTTTGCCGTTACTATCCGGCCACCTTCTACAGAGGTGAAAAGGAATGAACCCCAACTCGGACCTCCTCAAGGAATTCAAGGACTTCGTTCTGCGCGGCAACGTGGTCGAAATCGCCGTCGCCTTCGTGATTGCGGCGGCTTTCGGCGTCGTGGTCACGACCTTTGTCGAACAGATCATCTTGCCGATCGTCGCAGCCATCGGCGGCAAGCCGAACTTCGACCAGGTCGCGTTCAACATCGGCGATGGGCGCGTCGGCATCGGTACATTCATAAGCGCGGTGATCTCGTTCGTCGTGATCGCCGCCGTCGTCTTCTTCTTCGTTGTCAAGCCACTCAACATGTTGCTCGCCCGCCAGCAGAAGAAAGAGGGCGCGCCGCCCCCCGAGGCTACCCCCGAAGAGACGCTCCTCCTGCGCGAGATCCGGGACGCGCTGAAGAACCGGTAACCCTCCCCATCAGTGCCCGGGCTCGAACTTGCGGCCCGGCTGTTGTCAGCCGGGCCGTTTATGTATCCTGTCCCGCGCAATGGGACCCGCCCAAGGGCCCGAAGCAGGACTTTCTACGTGCTTCTTGCCTTCGATATTGGCAACACCTCAATCCACATCGGCCTGTTCGACGGCGAACATCTCACCGGCACCTGGCGAATCGGTGTCGAAGCGGAGAAGATGC
>JANXYE010000054.1 GCA_025350285.1 Chloroflexota bacterium | reverse complement strand
GTTGTTCGAACTCCTGGCAGGCCCTGCCGGCGTCGTGGGGTCGCCCGGGCATTGTGGGGCGATAGGGCGGACAGAGCCGCCCGGCTCCCGCGAAGTCCGCATCTCTGCGGGCTCTGTGGTCCTATTGGCCAGGCAGCCAGTTTCTTGGACGTTTCGTGTGACGCGAAGTATCCAGAGTGGTAGACTGCGCGCGATGAATCCCGGCGGCGGCGCCTGGTGCGCCCGGTCCGGCCCTGGAGGCAATGATGCGAACCGAGACCCACCCATTCAGCGGCATGACCTACGAAGAGCTCGGCGAGGGCAAGATCCGGGTCGTCAAAGGCGACCGCTTCGGCGTCTTCGATTGGGAAGGCCACTGGTTCGAAGGCGCCATTACGCACGCGGACCCGCACTTCCTCCAGTTCGTTGGGGGGCCAAACCTCCCGGCGGGGCTCGATACCTATGCGGCTATGGCCGCGAAGCAGGCCGCCCAGGCCGCCGACGACAAGTACAACGGTTCGCTTGGCAACGAGCGGATGATGGCGACCCGCATTGCCACGATGGCTACTTCGCCGGTGACCGGGAAGTACACGGGCGACCCAGGCCGCGATACGCCGAAGGGGCGCCGCTCCGCGGGCATTTCGTTCCAGGAGCTGCTCGCCGGCGATAGCCACCCGGAGCGCATCCCGGCGACTCTGCTCCAGGATTCGCCGATGCGCGGCGGCGTGACGAAGGTCCCGACCGCTCGTTACTTCGAACAGAAGTGGCACGACCTGGAGGTCGAGCGGCTCTGGAAGCGCGTCTGGCAGTACGCGACGATGGAGCAGGACATCCCGGAGCCCGGCGACTACATCGTCTACGACATCGCCCACCTTTCCTACCTGGTTGTGCGCACCGACGAGAACACGATTAAGGCGTACAACAACGCCTGCCTGCACCGCGGCCGCCAGCTGCGCGAATTCGATGGAAAGACGGCGACCGAGTTCCGCTGCGCGTTCCACGGCTGGTCCTGGGAGATTGACGGGAGCCTGCGCGAGATACCTTCGGAATGGGACTTCCCCGAAGTCCGGGCCGAGGTGGGCCACCTGCGCGAAGTGAAGGTTGGGCGCTGGGGCGGGTTCGTGTTCATCAACCCGGACCCGGATTGCGAACCGTTCGAGGACTACCTTGGCTCGTTGCCGGAGCACTACGCGCGCTTCGAATTCGAGAAGCGCTACAAGCAGATGCACGTCGCGAAGATCGTGCGGGCCAACTGGAAGGCGACGCAGGAAGCGTTCACCGAGGGCTATCACGTACTGGCGACCCATCCGCAGGCGCTGCTCATGGGCGGAGATGGCGCGAACCATAACTATGATGTGTTCGGCAACTGGGCGCGGGCCGTGACCATGGCCGCCGGAGCGAGCCCCCACCGGGGCATCCACCCGGACATCCAGAAGACCTTCGAGATGCGGGCCGCCGCCGCAGATTCGACGCGCGAAGCCCTCCGCCCGGCCCTCGGGGACAAGGTGGACCAGTACTGCGACGCCGAACTGGTCGATGGTTACTACAACAACCTCTTCCCGAACTTCCACCCGTGGGGCGCCTTCAGCCGGATCGTCTACCGCTTCCGGCCATACGGGGACAACCCGGAGATGTCGATCATGGAAGTGCTCTACCTGGTGCCCTGGCCCGAGGCGCAGCCCAGGCCAGCGCCCGCGCCGATCCACTGGCTGGGGGCGGATGAGGACTTTACGCACTCGCCGGAGATGGGCCCGCTGGCGCGCGTCCTGAACCAGGACCTCTACAACCTCCCCAAGATGCAGAAGGGGATGAAAGCGAAAGTCGAGCCGCACGTCTTCCTTTCGGCCTACTCGGAGGGCAAGGTCCGCCACTTCCACGAACTCTACGATCAGTGGGTGGGCCGGGAGTAGGAACGGCGATCAGGCTACTGGGGCAAGGGCGGGCGCGGGGTCCGGGATCGCGTCTCGGCTAACGAGGCTCGATTCGAGCCACGCGGCCATCGCCTCGGTGAGGTTCTCGAGCGCCTCCTCAGGCGTATCGCCACTCGTATGGCACCCCGGAAGTTCCGCGATATGGCCCGTGTATCCATCGACCGGATCCCCGAAGATGACGCGATGGTACGGCAGGGATAACCGGCGTTGGACCTCGGTTTCCAGTTGTCGATCAGTCATCACCGGGCTCCTTTGTGTACCGCGAAACGAGTGTCACATACGCCGGCTTCACGCGATCGGCGGATTTCGGAGTGGGCGTGTCAGTCCGTAGGGACGAGTTCTTCCGTGTACCCCATCGCCGCGCTCTCTTCGGCTTCGCGAAGCATCCACGCTATCGTCTCTCGCGCCCGGCGGACCTCATCGTCGGTCTGGGTGTAGGCGTGGCGGAAGATGCCATCGTGGCCGTAGCCGTCCCAGATGCCGACCAGCCGTTCGACTTCGTCCAGCACCGCGATCGGGACGGCTTTGCGCGGCAGGCGAAGCTCGGCGATCCGCGTCCAGGCGGCGGCCAGCCGCTGCTGCGGCGTGCCCATCGCCGTGTTCAGGTCCACGTCAAGGGCCTTGCGCAGGCGCGAGATGGTCGGCGCGAGCTGCCCGGCGGTGTAGGGCACTTCGCGGCCGTCATCTCGAAGTCCCGGCGGCAGGACTACCTCTTCCACGGGCCACCTCCAGCGGACATTCTCCCAGACGGCGCGGCCGATAGCCACGCGCCTTGTCAACGCCGTCAGGCCGGCGGCAGAGCCGCCGCTTCGCCGAACACCTCCAGCACGAGCGGTTGAGTGGCGGTGGACGGTGCGCAACACGCGCTCCCGAGCGCCGGGGCTTTCCTTCATTCGGTTAAGAGGTCTGTTATGGTTTTGACGTGGCGATGCTCGTGACGCGCGGCCTGACCAAGCGCTACCCGGCGGTGACAGCGCTCGATAACCTCTCGCTCGAACTTGAGCCAGGGATCATCGGGCTGGTCGGCGCGAACGGCGCCGGGAAGAGCACGCTCATCAAGATCCTCGTCGGCCTCGTCCCGGCAACATCGGGCACAGCCGAGCTGCTCGGGTACGATACCGAGCGCGAGGGGCCCGCGATCCGGCGGCTGGTGGGCTACATGCCTGAGCACGATTGCCTTCCGCTCGAAGTGACCGCAACCGAATTCGTCGCGCACATGGCCCGCATGAACGGCCTGCCCCGCGCCGCCGCGCGCGAGCGCACCGCCGAAATCCTGCGCCACGTCGGCCTCTTCGAAGAGCGCTATCGCGATATACGTGGCTACTCGACCGGCATGAAACAGCG
>JANXYE010000621.1 GCA_025350285.1 Chloroflexota bacterium | reverse complement strand
TTCCCGTCACGATCGCGACGATCTTGCCTTCGGCGTTCCTGTAGACCGTTTTACTCGTGGTGATGAGCATCTGCCCGATGCTGCCCGTCCGTTCTGTGACCGAATCGAGATGCGACGTTGCCGTCAGGACATCCCCAGCGGAGATATCTTCGAAATACTCGATCTCCGTTCCGCCGTTGAGTCGCCTCGTCAACGGCCGCGAGGCCTGGAGTTCGCCGGCCCCCCGCCGCCGCCCCGAGGTTGGATCGCTCAACGCCTGGTCGTAAACCGGCGTGCCGAGATATCCCGGCGGGCACGGGAGGCTGCGGTAGCCAGCCGCCTTCGCCGCCGCCTCGTCATAGTACATCGGGTCCGTGTGCCCGACTGAGCGCGCGAACATGCGCACCGACGTCTTGTCGATTTCGTGCGTCACCGGGCCGGACTCCTTCCCGATTGCCGCCCGCATCTCATCTGTGATCAGCGATTCGCTCACAGCGGCCATGTCTGCCTCCTCTGATCTGCACTTCGCTCGACGGCTCAGCGCTCCACGAGTTGCGTGAGCACCCCGCCAGTGCCAGCCGGGTGGACGAACACCTGGCCCTTGACCGGATTCCCTTCACCCGGGTCGCCGATGAGCCGCACGCCCTTGCCGCGCAGGTCCTTCAGGGTGCTGTCGATGTCATCGACCTTCATCGCGATCATGTAGACGCCCTCTCCCGAATCGGCGAGGCGCTTGGCGACTGGCCCCTGGTCACCCGTCGGGCAGACCAGTTCGACGTAGCTCTCGGCGAAGCGGAAGAAGGCAGTCGTGAATCCCGCCCCGGGCGGCTCACCGCGGTCGCTCACGGGCTGGCCGTAAACCGCCTCGTATTTCCCAATCGCCGCTTCCATGTCCCTCACGGCGATGACCACATGATCAACTCCCTTGTACATCGGTGCACCATCCTCATTCCACGTGTCGCCCGAACCCTACCGGCCTCGCCGCCCCGCCGCAACGACACTCTTCCTACGGCCGAGCCGCCGCCGGCAGCTTCGGCAGTTGCTCCGGCGTCGCCGCCGACTGGACCTTCGTCTGCGGCCCCACGACTTCGACCCAGGTCGAGCCCCGGTTGAAGGCAACCTCGTCGCCGGCGCTTGTGAAGAACCGCGTCCTGGCCGTCCGCCCGGTCTTTTTCCACGTCCCATCGATCTCGCGCCCGTCGAGGAAGATCTTCGCCGGCCCACTACCGATGAGGTCATAGACGACGTGCCCGGCATCATCGACCACACGGTACGGCGCGTGCATCACGACGACGTTCGTGAACGCGAGCTGTTTCTTCGAACTGGCGTCGATGTGAGCGGCGCCGAATTGAAAACGCAAGTAGCTGTTCGTCGCGCGGTCGTACCACCACTGCACCGTGCCAACCGCGAACCGCTGGGCGTTCCAATCGACCTCGACCGCTCCGGCCAGAGGGAAGCCCTCGACCTCGGTCCGATCCTGCTTGAACCGCCAGGTGTCGTAAGGCTTCTCCGGGATTCGATACAACGGGTCCGCGAGTGCGAGCTTCGCGGCCGCCTCCCGCAGCTTCTGCGTGGAGGTCGCGAGGTCGTGCGGCGCGCGGCGGTCCGGGTCGCGGAAATATGCGGTCGAGCCGCGGTCCGCGAACGCTTCAAGGTCCCGGATCTTCCAGTCGAAGAGCTGCCCGCCAGCGTTCGCCTCGTTGTAGGTCTCGGCCGAGCCGCCGTGGGCGTAGAGCGCGTCCAGCTCCGAAGCCAAGATAACGAAGGGCGTGCGGGCCGAGCGCACCGGTTCAATCTTCGGCGCCTCGCGCCTCCAGTAGACCGCCATGAACCGGGTGGCCCCGCCCTCCACGAAGGCTTCGTACACGAGGTCGGCTTGCTCCAGCCCCGCCTGCGGAAACGCGTCGATGCTGTTGTCGATCATAACCGCCACCGGCAGCCGCGCCCGCGAGGCCTCCCACTCGGCCGCGCTCATGGGCACGCCGTCGAGAATCCCGAAATACTGAGGCCCGGGGGTGGACGTCGCGGTCGCTGTCGAGGTCGATGTCCCCGCTCCGCCCACCGCAACGTCCGGTGTAAAGGCGTCCGGCGAAGGCCCCCCGCCCGAATGCGTTCCCTCGCCCGAACACGCCCCAGCCAAGAGCCACAGGCCAACGGCGGCCGCCCAGGTACTGACTCGACGCGCATGTTGCATCCCGCGATGCTACGGACGAACGCCCCGCGGCGGCAATCGGCTGATCACCCGATTGGCGCCTTACCGCAAGCTTTCCAGGGAGCACCCCATGGCTGACTACGACCTCATCGCCATAGGCGCCGGCACCGGCGGCCTCACGGTCACGAAGCTCGTCGCCCGGCGTGGCAAGAAGGTGGCGCTGATCGAGCGGGCCAGGCCCGGCGGCGATTGCCTCTACACCGGCTGCGTGCCTACCAAGGCGCTTATCCACGCGGCGAAGCTCATGCACCACGCGAAGAATGGCGCCCGGTTCGGGCTCATAGCCGGGGACATGCGCCTCGACTTCCAGGCCGTCAAGCGCCACGTCGCGCAATCGCAGCTCGAAGCGGGCCAGGTCGATTCCCCGGAAGCTATCGCGGCGAACGGGGTCGAACTCGTCACGGGCGAGGCCAGCTTCATCGACCCCCACACCGTCGCGGTCGCGGGACGCCGGTTGACCGCTGACAGCATCGTCATTGCCACGGGAGGCGAGCCGCGCGTGCCGGAGATCCCCGGGCTCACCGAAGCCGGCTTCGATACGAACGTCGAAGCCATCTACTGGGACGAGTTGCCGGCCTCGCTCGGCGTCATCGGCGGTGGCCCAATCGGCAGCGAGTTCGCCCAGATGATGAGCCGCTTCGGCGTCAAGGTCACCGTCCTTCAGGGGCCGCCGCGCATGGTCGAACGCGAAGACCCCGAAGCTTCGGCCCTCCTCCAGACGCTCTTCGAGCGCGAGGGAATCACCGTCCACATCGGCGCGAAAGTCACGCGCGTCGGACGGACGGCTGGGGGCAGACGCGTGGTCTTCGAATCCCGGGGTAGCGAACAGAGCTTCGAATGCGAACGGTTGCTCGTCGCGGCCGGCCGGACGCCCGAATTGGCCGCGCTCAACCTCGCGAACGCCCGCGTCAATTCGAACGAGCGCGGCATAGTCGTCGATAGTCAGCTGCGCTCCAACGTCCCGCATATCTTCGCCGTCGGCGATGTCGCCGGTGGCTACCAGTTCACCCATGTCGCCGAAGCACAGGCCCGCCTGGTAGCGAACCTGATCAACAAACCCGGGTTCATTTCGAAACGGTTCCAAAAGTGGAGCGACCGTGTCGTGCCCCGGGTCACGTTCACCGACCCGGAGATCGCCGCCGTCGGCCTCACCGAGGAGCAGGCCCGAAAGGTGCATAAGAACGTCCGCGTCTGGCGTCTCCCACTGACAGAAGTTGACCGGGCGATCACGATGGGCCAGACGGAAGGGTTTTTGAAGGTGATAACCGCCCGCGGCTGGCAAAGCAAGTTTGGGCTCGCGGGCGCCCTGGGCGACGAAATCGTCGGCGCCTGCCTTGTAGGCCCCAGTGCCGGCGACCTCCTCATGGCGCTCGTCGTGGCGATGAAGGCGCGCCTGCCAATTGGTCTGGTGGCGTGGAACATGCAGGCCTATCCGACCATGTCGCTCGGCGTCCGCCAGGTCACGGGCATGCCCTTTGACACGTAACGGTCGTTCGCTACTTGCGCCGCTAGCCAGCCTTTCCCACACTCGCGGGGTGAAGCGAATCGGCGTCCTCACTAGCGGCGGCGATGGCCCAGGCATGAACGCGGCGGTGCGTGCCGTCGTGCGTACGGCGACGAAGCACGGCATCAGCGTCGTGGCTTATCTCGATGGCTATTCTGGTCTCGTCGAAGGGCGCATGCGAGAACTCGACGATCGGGCGGTGGGTTCGCAAATCCAGCGGGGCGGGACGTTCATCGGCACCTCGCGCTGCGCCGAGTTCCGCGAACCGTCCGGCCGTGCGCGGGCCGCCGCCCAGTTGCGTGCGGACGGCTCCGAGGGACTCGTCGTCATCGGCGGAGACGGCAGCTTCCGTGGCGCGCTGCTCCTCCAGGAAGAGCACGGCGTTGCCGTCACGGGCCTCCCCGGCACCATCGACAACGACGTGTTCGGTACCGATGAGTCGATCGGCTTCGACACGGCGCTGAACACGGCGGTCGAGGCCATCGACCGCATCCGCGACACCAGTGAGTCCACGGGGACACTGTTCTTCGTGGAGGTGATGGGTCGCGGCTCGGGCGCTCTCGCGATGCATGTTGCGCTCGCCGCTGGCGCGGCGGGCATCCTCGTCCCGGAAGAAGAGCACGAAATGGAACGCGTGGCCGGGCGCATCCGGTCCTCGATCTCCCGCGGGAAGCGTTCGCACATCATCGTCGTCGCGGAGGGTGAGGCGGCCGGCGGCGCCTTCACCGTCGCCGAAAGCATGGCGCCGTTGCTCGGGTGTCCTCACCGCGTCGCCATTCTCGGCCACGTCCAACGCGGCGGCCGGCCCACGGCCCGCGATCGGATCATCGCCAGCATGATGGGCGCCCAAGCCGTCGAAGCGCTCGCCGCTGGGCGCACCGGTGTCATGGCCGGGATGTCGCGCGGCGCCGTCGTCGAGGTGCCGCTCACAGATGTTGTCGCGTACGCTCACGCCGCCGCCAATATGGATGTCCTCCGCCTCGCCCAGTCACTCGCGGGCTA
>JANXYE010000675.1 GCA_025350285.1 Chloroflexota bacterium | reverse complement strand
CGGGGGTACTGGCGAGCAGCGCGGCGGCCTCGCGGATCTGGGCCTGAGTCGGCTTGTCGGCTAGCTCGGCGGATATCTTGTAGCCGGCCAACGTCTTGGCCAGGAACACGACGTAGCGGTCGAAGGCGGCCCCGGGGGTCTCACCCGAGCGCACTTCGAAATCAACGGCGCCTTCGCCGATGGCGATTGTCGAGACGCTCCCGTTGCTCATTTTCGTGCCGGCGAACCGGTGGCCTTCGGTGTAGACACCCGTAGCGGAATTGAGCTTTAGCTTCGCGGGATTCGCGGCGCCAAGTTCGTGAAAAACCTCGACTCCGACGTCTTCCGTCTTGCCGACGGCGTTGAAGACTGGCAGGAGGCCGAACCAGTTACTGGTGATGACGAAGAGGAAGATGGTCGCGCAGACCATGAACAGGCGGCGGCCATTCGTCACCCCGGCGATGTCCTCGATCTGGCCAAGGAGAAAGCTGACGACGCTCTCCATGAAGTTCTGCAGGCCCGAAGGGAGAAGCTTCATCGAACGGGTCGCCAGGTAGGACGTGCCGACGAGGAAGACGATGACAATCCAGGATGTGAGCAGGGTATTCGTGACATTGAGCGGGCCGATGGCAAAGAGCTTTTCGGCGGGGACGACAATTTCAGGCTGCGGACCTTTGCCAACGACCATACCAACGCCGATAACGACGATGACGGCGAGCGCGATCAGCGGGATGAACTTCTTCAAGTCAGCTCACTCCGGGGGCCGGTCCCCGAACCGGCGCAAAACTGGCAGGAGCATGCGGAGACCGCCGACGAATGCGGTGGCCAATCCTAGCATGATTCCGATCAGGGTGAATGTAGGCTCGAGACCGGTTCGGGAATCGACCCAGCGGCCGACAACCACGCCGAGGATGATGCACGTGCCGAAGTACCAACCGATACCCAGCAGTGAGGCTGTTGGACCGAGCCAACCGCCCACGGCGCATCACCTCGAGCAACCCGTGCTCCAGACCACCGGCAGGATACGTTGATTGTGACGAAAAGCGCAAGTTAATACGGGCGTTGGGCTATCACTTTTTGCGTTGGTCGAAATCCGAGAGGTCGAGCCCTTCGATGAAGTCCTTGAAGGCTCCCAGCCGTTCGAGCTCGGCCGGGTCCGTGGGCTTGCCGGCGCCCTCCAGATCGCTCGCGCTCTGGGGCTGGCCTTCCTCATCGAGCACGACACCGGCACGGTCCAGGACGCTCTCGTCGGCGTAGATCGGCGCCGCGGTGCGCACGGCAAGGGCGATGGCATCGGACGGCCGCGAATCGATTTCGACCATTTGGCCGTTCACTTCCAACATGATCCGCGCGAAAAACGTGTCGTTGGCGAGATCGCTCACGATGATGTGGCTCACTCGCCCGCCGAGCACCTCGATCGTGTTCTTGAGCAAGTCGTGGGTCAGCGGGCGGGCCACGGAAACATCCTGGAGGCGGACCGCGATGGCGTCGGCTTCGGCCGGGCCGATCCAGATCGGCAAGTAGCGGTCGGCGTTCTTCTCTCGCAGGATGACGACGCGCTGATAGTTCATGAGGCTCAGGCGGATGCTCTCGATGGACAGTTCCTTCAGCGAGACGACTTCGGCCACGTGAGCACCCTCCGCGAACGGTTCCACGTCGATGATAGGAGTCGCCGAATCAGGGAGTCAATGACTTTCCGAAAGGGCCGGCGGGGTTACCCGGCGCCGGCTCGGCCGGAAGTTGTTCAGCGCGGCGACGCCAATGACGGCCGAGACGATCGCCATCACCGTGGTCACGCCAACCAGGTCGGCCAGCAAACCGGCGCCGAGTACGGGCAGCGTAGAGATAAGGGCCGCGATAGCGCCGCGGGTGGCGTTCGCCCGGCCCTGGAGGTGGAGTGGCACAAGGTCGTTGAGGACGGTCTGCCCCGACACGGTGACGGTCGCGAAAGCGAAGCCGAGGGGCGCCATGATGAACACCGCCAGCACGCCGGCGCCATCGAAGCTGCCGATGTTCACATGGTCCAGCCAGGCGAACAGGGCATACCCGGTCAGGAAGCTGAACTCCTGGTTGACGAACGTGAGTGCGAGGAGCATTACGACGAAGAGCATGAACCCGATCGTGCTCAGGAGGGCGTGCGCCACGCGGTGCGCAAGGAAGCCCGCGACGCGCAACCCGAGCGCTACGCCGAGGGCGCCCGGCACGAGGATGGCCGCGCCGACATCCACCGGCAGGCCGAGCGTATCGGAGATGAACTTCGGGACGAGCCCACCGAGGATGATCAGGGTTAGCGAGATGAGGGTGAGTTCGATGGCGGCTTGAGATATGGCCGGGTCCGAACGTAGGACGCGCCAACCGGCGAGGAGCCCGGACGGGGGTTGCGCGTCGCCGATGCTCTCTGGTTGGGAGCGGCGTCGGCCCCCGATGAGCACCGCCGCAACCCCGGCCGTCACATACATGAGGGCCGTGATGAGGAAGAGAGCCTCGGGGCTATCGAAGAGGCGCAGGACGAGCGGGGCGAGTAAGGCCAACCCGGCGAACTGAGCGGCGCTGCCAATGGCCTGGTTGAGGGCGTTAGCGCGCGCCAGCTCGTCCCGTTCGACCAGCGCGGGCCGCAACGCGCCGGAGGCCGCGCCAACGAACTCGCCCGCGCAGGCCAGGGCGATCGCCGTCACATAAAAGGAAAGGACGCCGCCGCCTTCGCGCACGAACCAGATGCAAATCAGGGCGCGGGCGAGGTTGCCAAGGAAGATCAGCGGGCGCTTGGGGAGCGTGTCGGCGGCGTGTCCGGCGAGGATGCCCACGACCGTCGATGGAACAACCAGGGCAAGGACGAGCAGCGAACTCATGATCGCGAGGTCGGTCTCTTGGACGATCAGGAGCACGAGGCCGAAGTTCAGCGCGTTGTCCGCGGCCGTCGCGAAGAAGCGGCTATACGCAAGCATGCGGAAGGGCCTGCGCTTGAGCAGCCCAAGCTCGTCGGCGGCGCTAACCGGCTGCTGTATCGACACGGCGCTTGGCCCGGCTTTCAAATCGGCGACGGTCGACCATCACACGGCGACCGCAGGTGGTGCACTCGATGCCAATATCGGCGCCGGTTCGGTAGACGCGGAACTCCCAGCCGCCACAGGGGTGCTGGCGGCGCATAAGCCAGAGCTCTCCTTCATTGATTTCGAGGATCACACCAACGAGGCTACAGCGGCGGCGAGTTCATCGCGAAGCGCCCGCGCGGCGGCGGCGGCGGCCTCGGCAAAGCCGGGGCCCTCGCCAGCGTACATGATGCTTCTCGTAGCGCTGACGACGATGCTGCCGGGCGTCCCGCCCGCCGCCCGGATGGTCTTGCCGGCATCGCCACCCTGGGCGCCAACGCCCGGGACAAGGAACGACGCGTTCGGCACGAGTTCGCGCACAGCCTGGAGTTCGGCCGGAGCGGTCGCGCCAACCACCAGGCCGATGGATGGCGACCAACTTGTGACCGTCACCGCGACGTGCTCGAAAAGTGGCCGTGAGCCATCGACCCGAAGGTACTGGAAGTCAGCCGCGCCAGGGTTGGAGGTGCGGCAGAGGAGATAGAGGCCGCGGTCCGCGTAGGCGAGGAATGGCTCGACGGAGTCGCGCCCGAGGTATGGGCTGAGTGTTATCGCGTCGAACCCCCAGCCTTCGAACATGGCGCGGGCGTAGGCGGCGGCCGTGTTGCCGATGTCCCCGCGCTTGACATCGCCAATGACGGGAATGCCGCTGGGGATGGCGGCGATCGTCGCCTCAAGCTGGCGCAGGCCTTCGATGCCGAACTGTTCGTAGAAAGCGATGTTTGGCTTAAAGCAAGCCGCGTAGGGCGCGGTGGCTTCAATGATGGCGCGGTTGTAGGCGCCGATTTCGCCAACTTTGTGGCGCTTCGCATCGGGGTCCAAACCGACGCAGACGAGCGATCCGATTTCGGCGCTGCGGCGCTTCAGCTGTTCGAAGTAGTTCACGCGACCGCCTCCCGTACCGGGGCGAAGCCCAGGCTCTCCATGACCGTGCGAAACGCGGCACGGTCGCCGCTGACGATGATGTCGATGCCTCCCGGCGCGCCGGGGGGCGCTTCGAGACCCTGTTCCCTGAGCACCTGCACGGCGCGGCGGGCCACGGGCTCGCTCGTATCGACGAGACCGACGCCGGGGAACTCGGCGCAGATGACACCGGCAAGGAACGGGTAGTGGGTGCAGCCGAGGACGACGGTGTCCGCGCCGGCGGTGATTGCCGGGCCGAGGACCTCGCGAACAATGGCGTGCGCGGCCGGGGACGACGCTTCGCCACGTTCGACTAGTTCGGCCAATCCTACCCCGGCCGCGTTCGTTATCTTCGTCGCCCTGCCGAATTCATCGACGACGCGCGCGTAAAGCTCGCCGTCGAGGGTGCCCGGCGTGGCGAGGATGACCACTTTCCCGGAGCGAGACTGGCGGACGGCTGGCTTCAGCCCCGGCACCATCCCCACGAAGGGCACAGGGAACGCCTCGCGGAGGTCGGCGATGGCGGCCGCTGAGGCGGTGTTACAGGCGACGACGATGAGCTTCACACCCGCGGCCAGCAGCCGGTTCGTGATAGCGAAGGCGTGTTTACGGACATCAGCGGCGGGACGGGGGCCGTAAGGGAAGTTGGCGGTGTCGGCGAAGTAGATGACGCGCTCATTCGGGGCCAGTTCACGGAAGGCGGAAAGGACGCTCAAGCCGCCCACACCCGAATCGAACATGCCCACCGGCCGCTGATCCATTGCGGAGAGGATACAGGACGTGCCCCAAAGCGCCCGCCGCCGGATGCTCAGAGGGTGATCCGTTCGATCGACGTTGCTGTCCTTCCCGTGGAGGCCGGGTACACAGGTGGCGACTGCTTCGTCGTCATCGATGTGCTCCGCGCGACGACGGTCATCGCCGTCCTGTTCGAACGCGGTCTGCGCGAACTGACGGCGATGGACAATCTGGAGGCGGCCCGCGTTCGGGCGGCAGCGACCGGGGCGCTGTTGCTCGGCGAGGTAGACGGGCTTGCCCCGCCGGGGTTCGACGCCGGCAACTCGCCGGTCGAGGCCGGGCGGCTGGCGGTAGCCGGAAGAGACGCGGTCCATTTCACGACGAACGGGACCCGGGCACTGGTTGGAGTTGGGGCCCTTGGCCCGGTGGTCGTGGGGGCGGCCGCGAACTCGGCGGCGGTTTGTGCCTCTGTCGCCGGGCGCTACGAGCGCGTGGTGATCGTCGCGGCGGGAAACGGAGCTGGCATGCGCTTTTCGCTCGAAGACTTCGCGGCAGCCGGAATCTTCGTGCGGCTCTTGCGAGAGGCCGCGCCGGGGGCAGAAGCCGGCGACGCGGCGGTGCTCGCTGGAAGCCTGGCGCCCTCGCTCATCGGCGAATCGCGACACGCCGGGTTGCTGCGCGGACTTGGGCTCGGGGCGGATGTCGAATTCGCGATGCGCGAAGGCACGAGCAGGGCCGTGCCTGTCGTGAGCGCGATCGGCCCCGGATGGGCCACAATCCGGAGAGTGGGCTAGCGGGCTAGGAGCCTGTCTGTTTAGTGACGAATCACGTTGCGGGTCGCCGGTTTGCGCGGGGTGGATGCTGCGCCGGGCGGAAGTCAGCTCGTCAGGCCAGGTGCGCAACTGTTCGGCTCCTGGGGTCGTAGAGGGGTCTGGTGAGGCCTTGATAGGGCGATTGGGGCCGGCGATGGCGCCCGGCGGGCTCCTCCCTCAGCTGATTGTCGCCTGGTGGAGCTTGAG
>JANXYE010000592.1 GCA_025350285.1 Chloroflexota bacterium | reverse complement strand
TCGGTGATACTCAGGGCGCAGCGCATCTGCGGCTCGACGAACTTCGGCAGGTACATCTCACGCTGGGCTTCGGTGCCATATTCGTTGATCGCGTAGCCGACGAGCACGTGGGTGTTGATGATGCCGGCGAGGCTCATCCAGCCGCGCGCCAGCTCCATGCAGACGCCCGCGTAGCATTCGAACGAGAGGTCCAGGCCGCCGTACTTCTCCGGGATTTTGATGCCGAAGAGGCCCATATCCGACATGCCTTTGAGCAGCGGCTCCGGGAACTCGTCGTTGTGTTCGAAGTAGTCCGCCTGGGGTTTGACTTCCTTGTCCACCCAGGCGCCGACGTTGCGGACAACGTCCTGGGCGAGCGGGTCGATGATGTCTGCTGCGAAGTCTCGGGCCATGCGGGTACCTTCCGAAGCGAGGGCGTTGCGCGTATTGAACCACACGGCGCTCCGGACTGCTAAGCTGGGGACAACCGAGTTCCATGCCGAGGGGCGCCATGAAAGTGACATATGATCCCCGCCATAATATCGCGTATATCGCTTTGCGAGATGACATCGATGTAGTCGAGACCGTCTCCTTGAATGAAGCCGTCAGTGTCGATTTCGGACCGGACGGCGCGGTCTACGGGATCGAATTGCTGGACGCCAACGAGCATCTACGCGCTGCCCATGGCGGTCGCATCGTCGTCGTGAACGGGGCCGCTTCGTCAGAGGCCGCGATCCCGGTGATCACCGCTACGGTTCATCCCGTCCTTCGGAGTCTCGGGATAGCCGCGTCGGGGGAACGCGGCCTGTCGGTCCAGATCGGCGACGAAAGCCCCGAGCCACCCGCATGGCGCTGATTCTCGACACGGGCCCTCTCTACGCGGCCATGGACCGCAGCGATCAACACCACCTGGTCTGCCGCACGCTGCTGGAGTCTGCCACGGAGGAACTCGTGATTCCGTCGCCCGTGCTCGTCGAAGTGGACTACTGGGTGCACAAGTGGCTCGGCGTGGACGCCTTCGTTGCACTTCTTGGGGACATTGTCGCCGGAGGTATGCGCGTCGAGGAGTTACTCGACGAAGACCTCGCACGCGCGGCCCAGATCTGCTCCCGATACCGGGATGCGAATGTCGGGTTCGTTGATGCGGCTGTCCTCGCGGTCACCGAGCGCCTGAAGGAACCGAAGCTCGCGACGCTCGACCAGCGACACTTCCGGATGTTCCGGCCCGCTCACGTTGACGCGCTCGAACTGCTGCCCGGCGTCTGAATCCAGGCAGACACGGCGGCGCCTCACGACAGCGTCGTCATCCCCTCACGCTTGGCCCCGACGAGGATCGCCATGTTCCCGTCCGGGTGGCGGTTTTCGTGCATGAGCTGATGGCACTCGCCCGTCCCATCGAACGGGAACACGCGGCTCAGACACGGGTCGATGTGGCCATCGACCACCAGCTGGTTGAACGCCGTGGCGTCCCAATCGTTGGCGAAGTGCGATCCCTGGAGGCGCTTCTGGCGCATCCAGAGGTAGCGCAGGTCCACATCCGCGTTGTAGCCGGTGGTGCCGGCACAGATGACCACCATGCCGCCGCTATCACAGACGAAGACGGAGGTCGGGATGGTGTCCTCGCCCGGGTGTTCGAAGACGATACGCGGGTTCTTGCGTTCGCCAAGGATGTCCCAGATCGCCTTGCCGAAGTCGCGTGACCCGGCGGTGATGGGCTTCATCGCGGCCGCGTCGTCAGCGTCCGGAAGGCGGCCCCAGTGGTCGAAGCTCTTGCGGTTGATGCAGCCGACGGCCCCAAGCTTGCGGCAAAACGCGTACTTGTCGGGGTTCGAAACAACCGCAATCGGCTTCGCCCCGGCGAGCTTGGCGATCTGGATCGCCATTGAGCCGAGGCCGCCCGCGCCGCCCCAGATGAGCACGACATCGTCCGGGCGGACGTTGTGCGGCGCCCAGTTGTGCAGCATCCGGTACGCTGTCGCGCCCACGAGCAAATAGGCCGCGGCCGCCTCCCATGAGAGGTGTTTCGGCTTCGGCAGGCACTGGTGGGCCTGGACCTTCGTAAACTGGGCGAACGAGCCCCAGTTCGTCTCGTAGCCCCAGATGCGGAAGCTCGGGCTGAACATCGGGTCTTCGCCCGCGAGCACTTCCGGGGCGTGGATGTCCCAGCGGCCGCAGTGGACCACTACTTCGTCGCCGACACGGTGGGTGGTGACGTTCGACCCGACCTTCCAGATCACGCCGGAGGCATCCGAGCCGCCGATGTGGAAGTCCTCCGGCTCGCCGGCCTTGTTGCGCGCACCGATAACGTCGATGGGTGTACCGAGGCCGGCCCAGACGTTGTTGTAGTTGACGCCGGCGGCCATCACGTAAACGAGCACGTCGTCCGGCCCGATTTCGGGCGTCGGCATCACTTCGTGCTGAAACGCGTCGAGCGGGCGGCCGAAGCGATTCTGGCGGATGACCTGGGCGTGCATGCTCGGCGGCACGACGCCCAGCGGCGGAGCTTCACCGAGCGGATAAACGTCTTGAGTGGTGGCCTTGCGCAGGGTGGCCGGTTGAAGTGTGGCCGTCGTCATGCAGAACCTCCGCCATATCGGCGCGAACTATGAGTGAGCGGATTCTAATGGATTCGGTATGGGATGTGAAGCAGGGCTAGCGGCGTTGAGATAGCGGATACCTATGACTGCCGCTGACACACCGGAACAGAGAGCGCGCGGAGGGCGGATGACAGCACACCGAGCCGAGCTTGTGCCGGCGTGTGCCGCGCTGACTTCGGGCGGTCCTATCGGACGACCGGTCCCATGGAGCGCGCCTCGCCCCTCAAAGCGACCGTTCGTCCTCTGTCGCCCCTGCGCTCGGTGGTTCAGCCGCACCTACAGC
>JANXYE010000575.1 GCA_025350285.1 Chloroflexota bacterium | reverse complement strand
GCCTGGCGAGGGGCCGTCACAACCGGGCACCCAGCCAGGCCAGCCGCCGAACCAGGTGTCGCCGGGCGAAGCGGGGCGCCTTATCGAGCCGCTCGATAACCAGATTGCCCGGCTCCTCAAGGATTCCGGAGAGCAGCCGACGGCCGCCCAGGCGGTCGCGATCCTCAACTTGCTGGCCGAGCGCGCGCGCCTGACGAACATCCGCGATTCGTCCGGCGGCCGAGGGGACCCGAAGGATTACTAGTCAGACAAGACCGTATCGCCGGTAGTGCCCGTGCGCCCTCGCGCCCGCCGGAGGGGCGGCGGGCCTGAGCCGCCTCACAAGCGAATCTGCTATTGCACCGTGATCGTCCCCTTCATGTTCTTGCTCTCGTGATAGACGCAGACGTAAGGGTAGACGCCAGGTGACGAGAACCTGAACGAGTACGAGCCTGTCCTCAAACGTCCGGACGAGAACCCGTCGCCCACGACGTTGTGATCCTCCTGTCCAATCCACTGCCAGGTGACGGTCCCTCCGGCCGCGACGGTTGTATTCCTGGGGTTGAACGAGTTTTCGTTGACGGTCACCGTGATCGCGGCTGGCGCTCCCGCGGACGTTGGAACCGGGGTTGGCGGTGGTGGCTGCGTGGCGGGCGGCGTCGCGGTCGGCGGTGGTGGCTCCGTAGCGGGCGGCGTCGTGGTCGGGGGTTGCGGCGGCTGGCCGCCAGCGGCGGTGGGCGTCGGCGGCGGTGAGGCAGTCGCGGCTGGGGTCGGTGCCGTGGCGGTGGTTTCGGCGCTCGCCGCGCCCGTCGCCGCGGCGGCCGTGACGGTGCTGGCTGGCGTCTTCAAATCCGGCGGCGCGCTCGACACCAGCGTCCCGGCCGGCGGCGGGCTTTTCGTGGCTGGCGTCGTTGCGTCCGAGCTGCCTCCGCTGCACGCGCCGAGCCCGAGCGCCACTCCCGCGAGCAGCCCGGCGCCTATTCGCCTGGTACCCATTCCCATCCTCCGGGGATCTGACGGACGAACAGAGGCCGGACAGCCTGGGCTGCCCGGCCTTCTGTGCACTGCCCGATTGAGCGACGAACCCACGGTGTCCGTGGGCGAATTGCTAGCGGCGAGCCTTCGCCACCCCCGCCGTACCGACGCCAGCCGCGAGCAGCAGCGCGCCGATGATGATGTACCAGCCGTTCAGGCCGTCGCCGAACCTCCCGGTACCGGTGTTCGGTGGAAGCGGGGCGGTTGTCCCGCGAGCCTGTACGACGACCGTGCCGACCATCCCCTGGTCCGCGTGGAGCAGGCAGATGTAGTTGTAGCTGCCTGCTTTCGTGAACACGAGTTCGAACGACTTGGCCGTCGTCGGCCCAAAGTCATCCTGAGAGATGATGCTACTCGCGGTGGGCTTGGTACCGTCGTATGAGCTGCCGCTCTTCGCGCCGGGGAATTCGAACGGACTGGCCTGCGGCGGTGCGCCGAAGACCACGTCGTGCGGCGCGCCATCCTGGGAAACCCAGCGCACGGAGTCGCCTTCGCGGATGTTGATCGTGGACGGGGCGAACTGCAGCACCTGGCCGATGCCGGGCGTGAAGTTGCCGAGGACGGACTCGACCGTCTTGCCCCCGCCCGGCTTCGAAGCATCGGGAGCGCCCTTGAGGCCCGCCCCAATCACCTTGAGCTGGACGATCCCCGAGTTGTACTGGGCGTTGGCGCGGGCCGTCGCGGACAGCTGGTTATCGATACTGCCGGCCCCCGCCGAGCCGGCATCGACGACCTTCACCGAGGCGTCCATGCCCCGGTGAATGAAGCAGGTGTAGGAGTAAGTCCCCGCCTTGGTGAACTTAATGCTGTACTTCGTCGGGTTCGCCGGGTCGCCGTTGATGTCGCCGCTAAAAACGTATCCGCTTGGGTTCGGGAACGTTGCTGGCGAGGGTGTTTCCACAGGTTTGCCCGCGGGGCCATCGCCTTCGAAAAGCGCGATGTTGTGCAGTTCGAACCAGGCGAAGTCGAACTCGATAGTGCTGCCCGTCTGGATGGTGACGTTCGACGGCAGGAACTGGGTCACCGCATAACCCGGCTGGCCATCGCCAACCTTGACGACAAGTGGGGCCGGGTCCGCCGCACTGGCGCCGGGCGCGCCCAAGAGGCCCACGGCGCCAAATAGCGCGATTGCCGCCGCCGGCAGGAACAGGAATCGTTTCATTTAGGGGAGAGCTCCGCTTTCGTTACTGCGCGAGGCGGATGCCTTACCGCGCGTCTCTGGAAATTAGCCCCTTTACGGCCCGTTGACAATCCGTCGGACGTGGATTTCTAGAATCCCGTTCGGAAAACGTTCACTGATCGTGAATATTTACCCCGAGCCCGGACGACGACGGCGAACGCTCTTCAGGACGGCTCGTTCGACAGCCGCGACGGTCAGGATACCAACGATCAGGGCGTCGTCCGGGGCGGCTTCAACGGTGCCCATCGCAACCGTGAAGGCGACATCGCCATCCCCGAACGTGTGGCAGGGGACGATGGCGCGGGCGAGACCGTCGTGGGCCTGGTACGCGATGCGCTGGAGGGCGTGGTGGTCGATGCTGGCGTTGGTCGCCACACAGACGAGGGTGGTGTTCTCCAACGCTGCCGGGGCCGCCGCGAGGGCGTCCATGCGCAGCTGGCGGAGGGCGACCGCCTCGGTTAGGTCCAGCATGCGCCCTTCCACCAGCGGACCCGCGATGAGTTCGCCGCTCGACGGGTTGTAGATGTTGCCCGAAGCGTTGTTCACGACGAGCGCGCCGACGACGAGCCCGCGTGGACCAACCGCGCTGGCGGAGCCGAGCCCACCCGGCAGGCGGCCTTCGTTGCCGAGCAGCTTCGCGACGGTAGCGCCCGTTCCCGCGCCGACGAGCCCCTGTGCAACCGCTCCGGATTTTGCGCTGGCGGCGGCGCGATAGCCTTCCTGTTCGCCGGGCCAACGGTCCGACCGTCCGACAGCGAGGTCGAAAATGACGGCGCTGGAGACTATCGGCACGCGGCCAGCGACGGTTTCGAAGCCGAACCCCTGTTCACGGCACCAACGCATGACGCCGGTTGCGGCTGCCAGGCCGAACGCGCTGCCACCGCTAAAGACAATCGCGTCGCTCTTTCGGACCATGTTCGCCGGGTGGAGAACGTCGGTCTCGCGGGTGCCTGGGGCTCCCCCGCGCGCATCGACGGCCGCCCCGGTCGAACCTTCACAGAGGATGACCGTGCAGCCGGTCTTCGCGCGGCGCTCTGTCCAGTGCCCTACGCGGATGCCGGGCACG
>JANXYE010000558.1 GCA_025350285.1 Chloroflexota bacterium | reverse complement strand
GAAGGCCTTGCCAATAGCCGCCTGGGCCGGAGCGAAGATGCTGCCGCGATGGGCGGCTACCCATTCGCGGTTCTCGTGCATTGGGGCGAAGTGGCCCTGGAAGTGGGGCGCAACGTAGCGTGCCCAGAGTTCGAAGCTGTGCTTCGTCTTCTCCCAGGTGGTCCATTCGTGGACGTTGAAGAGGAGCGTGCCCATGCCGCCGGTGATTTCGAAGATGCGTTTGACGGCGGCGATGGCATCGTCCGGGGTGCCGACGATGACGCCGCCGGTCTCCATCATCCCTTCGAAGGAAAAATCCACGCCCACCGGGCTGCCCAGCGTCTCGCCGAAGTACGACGTGTAGAAATGCGTGCAGCCTTCGCGCACGTCGTTGATCGCTTCTTCGCGGGAATCGGCGAGGTGCATCGAAATGAGCACCCGCCAGTCATCGCGGGAGACTGTCTGGCCGTGCTTTGCGGCGGCCTCTTCGGCGAGCAGCCAACCTCCGGCGGCGTTCGTCATCCCGCCGGGTTGGGCGGCCGTGACGGAGAGCATGCCGACGCCGTGTTTGCCCGCCGCTTGCGGCCCGGCCGGGGAGAAGCTGCTGGCCACCGTGACGGGGAGGTGGGGGATGGTGTAGGGGGCGAGTTGGAGCCGCGCATCCTTGAGTGTGAACCAGTCGGTTTCCATCGAGACCGTTTCGCCACGAAAGAGGGCCAGGATCGCGCCGAGCGATTCGTCCATGCGGCGGCGCTGGTCGAGGGCGTCGATGCCCATCTGGTAGGCGTCGCTGGTAAGGGCGCCGGGGCCGACGCCGAGCATCGCCCGACCGCGCGTCAGGTGGTCGAGCTGGACCATGCGGTCGGCGAGGATGAAGGGGTGGTGATAGGGGAGGCTGGAGACGCCGGTACCGAGCTTTATTCGGCGGGTGCGTTGGCTGGCGGCGGCGATCATGACCTCGGGGCTGGCGATGATCTCCCAGCCGGCGCTGTGGTGTTCGCCGAACCAGGCTTCATCGAAATCGAGGCGGTCCAGGTACTCCACGAGTTCGAGGTCTCGTTCGAGGGCGAGCGTGGGGTTCTCGCCGATACGATGGAACGGGGCCATAAACGTCCCGAACTTCAGCCGTTGCGGCCGGTAAACCATGGTGCGCCTCGATAGGTTTGTATTGTTAGTGGCACGCTAAGGGATGGATGTTGCGCGCGCTACGGGTTTCGCTGCTTTCTCCAGGTGTACTTTTTACCAGCGGGCGGTGATGGTCACGTCCGTCGTCAGGCAGATGCGGCCGTCCGGGAGGCGCTTCCCGCCGGTGACGCGGAGGTCTTTCGGCGCTTTGCCGTCGCGGCCGATGTTCAGCTTGATACACATGCCGTCGGTGCCGGGCTGCTTCTGGATGTGGAGTTCGTAGCCGTTGGTGGTGACGCTGGTCGCTGGCGTGGTCTTCCAACGGAAGACGGCCTGGCGGGTGACGCCGCCGGGGACGGGCATCCAGGCGGCGAACCAGTCCGCCGCCGCCGTGCGGCCTTCCTCGTCGAGGCCGGCGGGTTGGCCATCGATTTCGATCGACTCACTCGCCATGTCGTGCGGGCCGAAGACGCGCAGGTAGCCGCCGTAGAGGCCGCCATACATCAGGTCGTTCACGAGCTTCGGGTCCTTGCCCTTCGCCCACTCGGGGAAGGTGTTCTTGTAGGTGACCGTTAACTCGTGCTCCACGTCGCCGAGCTGGTTGAGCTTGAGGTCGAGCGAGGCTTCGGGCTTGAGGATGAGGTTGAGCTTCGTCGAAAGCAGGCTGGCTTCGTTGAACTGGAAGAAGTCGGGCGTGTCGGTCCGCAGGCGGCCATCCCAGCCGAAGTCGCGGATGGCGGTCTGCTCCGCCGGGTCGAAGGCGAGCACCTGGATGTGGCGTTCGACGCCGAGCTTACGGATGATGTCTACAGCGTCGGCCCAGCGGTTGGAGGGGAGCTTGAGGAGGTCTGCCATGACGGTCTGGGCGAGGTCGCCGATGACGGACTTGCGTTCTTCCTGGGGCTTTTCGAAGGCGGGCCGAGTCAATTCTTCGAGCAGAAGGACGGCGTTTGCGCTGTCGAACGTGGTGGGGCCGCGGCCGGGGATGTCGAGCGTCTTTGGGCCGGTGACCTGGAGGAGACGTTCGAGGACAACGAGATCGACGGCGATGATGCCATCGACCTGTTGCTTGCCGTTGACCAGCTCGTAGAACTCCCGAGCCTGCTGGGACCAGGTTGGGAAGTCCGGGTCCCAGTTGGAGACGAGGAGGTTCCAGGTGTAGTCGCGGAGCAGGTAGCGTTTCAACGGGCCGGGGGGCGTGATGTAGGGGATGCCCTTCTTTTCGGCCGCGTCCTTCCAGAGGACGGAGTCCTTGAATTCGAGTTTGCCGTTGACGCCTTTGCTGACGGGAAGAATGCCAGCGGCGGTCACGAGCCCGCCGCCAGGCAGCAGTTCGCCGCTGTTGAGGGCGAAGACGAGGTAGTTGCGGTCCTTTTTGAAGCCCAGAAAGACCGGCAGGAGCGACTTCGACTGGCGGGCCTGCTCGACGGCGTTGGCGAGCCGGGGCAGTTCCTTGTCGATCCGTTCGCGGACATTATTGAGCGGCGGGATAAGTGCTTCGTCGCCCATTTTGAGGCGCATGGCCACGAGCTGAGTGGTCAATGCGCCGATGTGGTCGACGTCGGGGCCGGTGTCATCCAGCAGGCCGACGAGGGCCTGGGTGAGGGCTTGTCCTTCGGGTGGGCGTTCGCGCAGGGCGACGGCCTTTGCTCCCGCGGTTGTTGCGCGGTCGCCGATTTGGATGAGGATGTCGGCCATCTCAAGCAGGTCGTTGGCGGCGCTCACCTGGGTGTCGAGCAGGGGGACGAGGCGCGAAGCCTGGACGAACGGGTCCCACTTGAGGTGGCCCTGGGCGCGATTGAGGTCGGCACGCGCTTCCCCGAGCTGTTCGCGGGCGACGGCGATGTCCCCATCGGAGAGGTTGAGGCCGACATCGCTCAGCCGGGACTGCGTCTGGAGAAGGCTTTCGCGGGCGCCACGGAGGCTGCCGTAGAGCGTGTAGTAGTGCCAGCCAGCGACCGCCATGAGCACGGGGACGAGGATGACGATGAGGACGGAGAGCCGCTGGTGACGACCGATGAACCTGCGCATCTGGTGAGGTGACTCGCTCCCTTGTGAGCAGAATAGGGGATAAGCTGGTTCGGAAACATGCAACGTAAACGGCGGCGCCGCGGCAGGAAGACGAAACGGTTCGTGTGGGCGGCCGCTGGCGCGGCGGTCCTGCTGGTGGCCGCCGTGATCGCCGGAGCCATCGCGCTCCTGCCGACGCGGGAACCAGCAGAGTCCACGGCGGGGCGTTACGCGGAACTGTTTGAGCACCGGGCGGGCCGGGCGGACGTGCATGCGGAGGTTCCTCCTTCGTCCGTCCTCGCGGGGGCTGCGCCTGCCGTTCCCAAGCAGGAAGTCTTTGCTTCGCCGCTGGCGCGGATCCGGATCACCCGCATCGGCGTGGATGCGCCGATCGAGAACAAGAACATCACCAAGGATGGCGTTATGGAATCGCCGAGCGGGCCGGATGTGGTGGCGTGGTACGACTTCAGCGCGAAGCCCGGGCTTGGCGGGAACGCGGTCTTTTCCGGGCACGTGGACTACGTCAAGCGTGGGCCGGCCGTCTTCTGGGATCTGAGGAAGCTTTTGGACGGCGACCTTATCGAGACCGTGCTCCAGGATGGGACGGTGCTCCAGTACGAAGTGAGCGCGGTGCAGAGCTACCCGATCG
>JANXYE010000554.1 GCA_025350285.1 Chloroflexota bacterium | reverse complement strand
CGATCGGGTCGAGCCGGCTGGCGCGATAGGCCGGGTAGCTACCGCTGAGGAAGCCAATGCCCGCCGCCACGCCAAACGCGACGGCGATGCTCCACGGCTGGACGACCGTATGCATGGTATCTCCCGCGACATCCCGGCCATCGATGCCAAGGGCGAGGGCGACCCCGATGAAGGTCCCCAGCAAGCCCCCACCAATGCAGAGTGCGAGCGCCTCGGTGACGAACTGCAGGACGATATCGCGCCCGCGGGCGCCAACGGCCCGGCGGATACCGATCTCCCGCGTCCGCTCGGTGACGCTCACGAGCATGATGTTCATCACGCCGATGGCGCCGACGACAAGCGAGATGCCCGCTATCGACCCGAGGAGAATCGAGAGCGTGCGGCTGACGGAGCCGGCCGCGCCGAGCAGGTCGTCCTGGCTCTGGATCGTGAAGTCGGGCGTGGAGACGTTATGGCGGTTCACGAGGAAATCGGTGACGGCGGCCTTCATCGCCGCCTGGTCGATACCCGGCGCGGTCTGGATGTTGATCTGATCGACGAACACCTGACCGTTTCCGCCACGATTGTTCTGGAGCCGCTGAAGGAGGGTCGTCAGCGGGACGTAGGCGTACGAATCGAACACGCCGCCGCCAGAGCCTCCCTTGGGTGCCGTTACACCTTCGACCTTCAGGTTGATGTTGTTCGGCCCGCGCGAGATGCGCACTTGCTGGCCGACGGCGTCGCCATCCGGGAAGAGCTGGGCCGCCAGGGCTGGACCAAGGACGATGGTAAGCGCACGGGTGCTCAGGTCGTTTGTGGTTATGAACGTGCCGTCGGATACGGTCACTCCGCGAGCGGCGGGATAGGTGTCTGTCGCACCGATGATGGTGGCCTGCTGGTTGCTGGCGGTGGAGATGAGCTGAGCGTTCCCGCTATCCTGTGGGGCGACCGCCTTAATCCCGGGAATGCCGGAAGCGCCCAGCGCGTCGGCGTCCGCCTGAGTCAGCGAGTTGCCGCTGCCGGGCGCGCCGCGTGCGCCTCCTCGGTCACCTCCCCCGGCTTGTGCCGCTGGCTGCAAGAAGATGAGGTCCTGTCCGAGGCCCCGGATCGAGTCCTGAACACCCTTCTGGGCGCCCTGTCCGACGGCCACGAGGACGATGACGGACCCGACGCCAATGACCATCCCGAGAGTGGTAAGGACGCTGCGCAGGCCGTTGGCGGCGATGGCCCGGATAGCTACTCGAAACGCATCAAGGAGGCTCATCCTACGGCCAGCCTTTCCTGCCTGGTCGGCTCCGCCGCCGTCCTGTTCATTCTATCCTCAATAATCTTGCCATCCCGCATACGGACGACGCGGTCGGCGTAGTTTGCGACATCCTGCTCGTGTGTGACGAGGATGACGGTGATGCCCTGGTTGCGGACGAGGCCTTCGAGGATGGCCATCACCTCTTCGCTCGTGCGGGAATCGAGGGCGCCTGTTGGTTCATCGGCGAAGAGGACGCGCGGGCTCATGACGAGAGCCCTGGCAATAGCGACTCGTTGCTGCTGTCCGCCGGAGAGCTCGGTCGGCTTGTGGTTCATCCGCTCCGCCAGCCCGACCATCGTGAGGGCCTGCTTCGCACGCTTGCGGCGATTGCCGCCGGATTGGTAGACCATCGGCAGTTCGACCTGTTCGATGGCGTTCATGCGCGGGAGTAAGTTGAACTGCTGAAAAATGAAGCCGAACTCCCGGCCACGGAGGCGGGAGCGGGAGTCCTCCGAGATCTTGCCGATGTCCTTGCCTTCGAAGAGGTAGCGGCCGGCGGTGGGACGGTCCAGGCAGCCGAGAATGTTCATTATCGTGCTTTTGCCCGAGCCAGAGGCGCCCATGATGGCGATGAATTCGCCCCGTTCGATTGTCAGGTCCACGCCGTCGAGGGCGCGAACCACCTCGCTACCGGTACGGTAGAGGCGTGTGAGCGCTTCCAGGCGGATCACCGGACACCGCCGACGGCGGTCGGGCGCGGCGTCGCGGGGCCGGCCGCCGCCGTGACGGAAGCCGTTGCCGTAGGCAACCCGGCCGTGACCACCTTTTGGCCCTCGGTGAGGCCCGTCGCGATTCCGGTGTTGGTTGAGTCGCTGCCGCTGGTGGTGACGTTGACCTGCTCCAGGGTCCCATCGTCTTTCTGGACATTGACGTATTGCTGCTGGCCGCTGCGCTTGACCGCGGTGGTGGGCACGAGAAGGACGTTCGGGGTGACCTTCTCAAGAACCTGGACGGAGGCGTTCATGCCGGCGACCGGGTTCGGCGCGTTGTTGAGCGCCTGGAGGATTCCTCCACCCCCCTGGCCGCCGCCAGAGGTGGCCCCTGGCGTGGAGCCGGCGGCGGGCGAACGGCCAGCAACCGGCGAACGACCGGCAGCTGTGGATGCGGCGTCCGGCGCGCCGCCGCCGGTTGTGCCCTGGCCGCCGCCATTGCCGCCGCGTGTGCCGCCACCGCCACCGCCACCGGTGCGCGTCGAGCCGAGCAAGGCTGTGATCTGGGTTAAGTTCGCGGCCTCCGCCTGGAGGTCAGCTCCGCGGAGAATCCTGGCTTGCACGACGTATGTGACTATGCCCTGCGTCGTGGTCGGGGAGCTCCCGATGGAGATGACCTTCGCGACGTAGGTGCTGCCGGGCAGGGCGGCGAACGTCACGAGCGCCAGCTGTCCGGGTTTGATGGTGGGCAAATCGGACTCCTGGACGGCGAGATCTACCCGCACGTTATCCGGATTGATGATGGTGGCGGCCGCCGTGGCGGCCGTTACCTGGTCCCCGACAGTCAGGGCGACCGCGGCTACCTGGCCATCGAACGGGGCGCGCAAGACGGTGTTCGTGAGCGTGTCCTGAGCGTCGGCCAGTGCTTGTTGGGCCTGTTTCACGGCTTGCTCAGCGGCGGCGATGGAGCTGGCTTTCACGGATGGATCGCTGAGCGATGCCAGCCTCGCCTGGGCCGAGGCGAGACCCGCGTTGGCGCTATCGATGTTGCTCACGGCCAACCTGGCGTTGCCGCCAGCGTTGTCAAGGGCGATTTGCGCCGACTGAACGGCGTTGTTCAAGGTCGTGAGTGCGTCGGCCGTCGGCGGAGCGAAAAGCGTCTGCCGCTTGAGGTTGGCGGTTGCCAGCGCGTTCTGGGCGTTGGTAACACCTCCTTGCGAATTGAGGTACGAAGTGTTCGCCGAGAGCAGCGCGTTCGCGGCGCTGGTGGCGGCGTTGACGGCGGTCCCGGAGTCGCCGGGCGCGCGGATGTAGGCCGTCAACCCATCGATGCTGGCCTGTGCGAGCGGTATATCGCCTGAGTAGCATGGCGTCACGATGAGGGTGACACCGGCGGCCTGGCAGTAGCTCCGCTGGGCGTTGATCAGCGCCGTCCATGCGCTTTGCACCGAGTTAGTCGCGTTGGTCAACGAGATCTGAGCCGAAACGATGCCGGCGTCCGCCGACTGGACATCAGCCGCGAGGGGAGGACCGCTGGCGTTCTTCAGGTTCGTTTGCGCTGTAGTCAGGTTGATCTGGGCGGTCGTCACGCTGTTGTTCGCCGTGATGACGGCCTGTTGGGCGGAGGCCACCTGCTGCTGCGCCTGGATGACAGACTGCTGGCCACTCGTGAGGTCCGTTGCCAATGGGGGCGCGAGCAAGTCCTTGAGCTTGAGGTTGGCGGTGTCAAGCGTCGCCTGTGCGGAATCGACGGCGCGGAGGGCGGCCTTCGCATCCAGCCGGGCGATTTCCTGCCCGGCGGTCACCTTGTCGCCGGGAACCACGGAGACGGAAGCGACCTGTCCGGCAAGGGGGAACGTGAGCTTGCTGCTCTGGATGTTCTGGGCCGTGCCGGTCACGCTCACGCTGGTTACGAGGTTGCCTGTCGCGACGGTGGCGACCTGTATCTTGGCGACGGCGGCGGGGGTCGAACTGTCGCGGATGAAGAACCAGTAACTTGCGAAGGCGGCGGCCCCGACGATCCCAAGCAGAATAATGATTCCGCCGATGCGGCCGCGCCAGGAGCGAGCATCGTCGAGGCCCGTGATATCGAATGTGTCTGCAGGCATAGTCCCGTCCCGAATCGGATTCGCTTAGGCACGCGCGGCGTAGGCCCGGGCCCGGCGCCGTAGCGACGCCAGGCGGAATATTCGCCACTACCGGGGCTGATGGTGGGGCCGGGAAACGCCTCAGTCTTTTCGAAAGTGTAAAGAGCGGCCGACGACTCTTTGGCGGTTCACTCGGCCTGAACCCAACGGGCGCCTTGTGGTTCGGCTGATTAGTCTCGAAGAATGGCGAGTTCGGCAAACGCCGCAGGCCCTCGGCAACCACCTCGCGCGCGGCGCTGGTTCGCTATCCTGGGCGGGCTCAGCGCATTGGCGATGCTTTTGCTTGTGGTGCAGGCCTGGCTGTTCGTGCGGCTGGGCTGGCCGAACCGCGAGCCGCTGGGAAACCCGGAGTTCGGCATCAACTACAGCTGCAACCAGGCGGAGTATCTGCTCCTCGAAGACCCGGCGAAGGGCGCGAGCGGCTACGTTCGCGACGACCGGCCAGGCCGAGTCGAATGGTGTGCCGATACGCTCAACACGCTGCTCAGCGGGCTCGGTGCACGTTATGTACGGCTCTCGGTCGAATGGTCACAGGTGGAGCCGGCCGAGGGCGTTTCCGACTTCTCGCTCATCGACGCTCTGCTCGCCGTCGCGAAGGCGAACGGCGCGAAGGTGCTGCTCTCCATCGGGCTCAAGGGGCAACGCCATCCGGAGTACTACCTGCCGGAGTGGGTCGTTTCCAAAAGCGCCGCGCAAAACCCGCGCGGGCTCGCGGATGGCGCCGAGATTTCGAGGGACCCCGTGGTCCGGGAGGAGGCACTGGCGATGATCACGGCCACCGTCCGTCACCTGTGGGGAAGCGCGGACGTGATAGACGCGTGGCTGGCCGACAACGAACCGTATCTCGCATCGCCACGGGCGCACGACTGGACCATCGGGCGCGACTTCGTGCGTGAGGAGGCGGCGACGATCAGCCGGCTCGACATCCGGGACAGGCCAGTCGTGATCAACCACGCCGAGCATTTCAGCTTCGACCGGCGCTGGCGCTGGACGCTCGAAGATGCGGACATCGCGGGGACGAGCATCTACCCGTTCCGCAACTACGAAATCGCGGGAGTCGGCTTCGTCGTGCCCATTCTCGAACTCGGCCCGTGGGCGCCGGACTACTCGGCCAGAGCGAGAGAGACGCACGCGGCCGGGAAGCAGTTCTGGATCACGGAACTCCAGGCTGAGCCCTGGGCGGACCCGGACATCCGGCTCTTTTCGCCGAAGGAGCCGGCCGCGGACCTGACCCCCGAGACGTTCGGGAAGAACATCGACTACGCGCGCCGATCAGGCGCCGACCGGGTGTATCTGTGGGGGGCGGAGTGGTGGCTTTATCAGCGCGAGCACTTCGGCGACCAGAGGTGGTGGAATCTGGCGCGGGCCGTGCTGGCAAGGGGCGGTGGCCGATAGCGCAGGCGAACGCTCCGCGACGCAGACGGTAGCCACGGAGACCG
>JANXYE010000486.1 GCA_025350285.1 Chloroflexota bacterium | reverse complement strand
CGTGCGGCAGGTGGAGCCCCCCAGGCAGCTCCATGGGCCGCAGCGCCTGAAAGCCGTCCATCCGCGGCGTTGAGCCGGTCGCGACGATCACCGCGTCCGGCCTCTCGTTCTCTAGCCACTCCCATGAGCGGTGCCACCGCTCCCAGGTTCCGGGGTCGACGTTCGTGTTCAGGTGGATATCCACTTCCAGGTTGCGGACCTGGTGCTCCAGCCAATCGACGATCTCGCCCACCTCGGCACGATAAGGGAGCAGGCGCGCCACCTGGGACTGTCCGCCAAGGCGTTCGCTCGCTTCGTAGAGGGTGACCTTGTGGCCACGGAGGGCGGCCACGCGGGCTGCTTCGAGCCCCGCCGGTCCGCCGCCGACAACCATCACGCGCTTTGGCGTCTCGGCCGGCGTGATGCGGTCGTCGCCGAAGCGGCCCTCCTGGCCCGCGCCAACATTCACCGTGCAGCCGAAGCGCCTGAGCGGCCCGCTGGGGCCGCCGATGCAGCCCTGGTTGCAGCCGATGCAGGGGCGGGTGTCCTCTTCGCGGCCCTCCAGCGCCTTCACCACGATGTCCGGGTCGGCGAGCGTGGCCCGCACCATCGAGACCATGCTTGCCTGGCCCGAGGCGATGGTCTCCTCGGCCTCGGCAATCGTCTTGATCCGGCCCACGACGATCGTCGGCGACTTCAGCGCCTTCGTCGCGACGGTGCTGCGGGAGAGCTCGTAGCCATGCGGCTCGTGCATGCCACCGATGAACTGGTCGAAGGTGTAGTAGCTGCCGACGGAGACGTCGAAGAAATCGAGCTGGCCATCGGCTTCGAGTGCGAGGGCGATCTCGCGGTTTTCGTCCGGTCCAATGCCTCCCTCCACGCCCTCCGCGCCGGTCAGGCGAATGCCCAGCGGGTAGTCGCGGCCAAGTTCCGCGCGGCAGGCGGCGACAACCTCCCGGGCGAAGCGCAGACGGTTGTCGAACGAGCCGCCGTACTCGTCCTCGCGCCGGTTCGTCACGGGAGACATGAACTGCGTGAGCAGGTAGCCGTGCGCGCCGTGGATCTCGACACCGTCAAGGCCGCCCTCCTTACAGTGGCGGGCCGACTTTGCGTAACCCGCGACAACTTCGTCGATCATCCCCTTCGTCATCGGAAGCGGCATGACGGTGGCAAGCGCGCCCATGACGCGGGAAGGCGCCCAGGGCGGTTCGCCGGTCATCGTCACCCCGTTGTTTCCTGAGTGCCAGAGTTGCTGGAAGAGCTTCATCCCGTAGCGGTGGGCTGATTCGGAGAGCTTCTCGTAGTCGGCCACGACCTGCGGGCGAAAGGCGATGATCGGCGCCGCGCATGTCGGATGGACGCTGGCGACTTCCAGGATGGTGAGGCCGACGCCGCCCTTCGCCCGCGCTTCGTGGTATTTGACGAGAATGTCCAGGCCGCCCGCCGAGAGCCCGGTGCCGTGAGCCGAGCGCACGATCCGGTTCTTCAGCGTGCAGCCGTTGATCGTGATGGGGCTGAAGACGTGCGGGTAGCGAGCTTCGCCGGGCTGAGTCATGGCTTCCTCCTCGCACGGTGTGCGAACGGCATTGTTAGCGTGAGGCGAAGCATACGCGCGTGTCTGGGGGCGTCCAGTACGCGGATGTCTCCGACCGTGGACGTTTCCTGCGTCCGGCGTTCGTGTGTTCGTCCGTTCCGCCGCCCGATGCTACATTCCTCACGCTTTGCCCCGGCGCAGGACGCGCCGGAGGCCACAAAGGAGTCACCAGGTATGGCCGGAAGGCTGGAAGGTAAGGTCGCCATCGTTACGGGCGCCGGCCGCGGTATTGGCCGTGGCGAAGCCCTCATGCTCGCCTCCGAAGGCGCGCGCGTCGTCGTCAACGACTTCGGCGGAAATAAAGAGGGTGAAGGCGGAGACGCTTCGCCGGCGGACGATGTCGTCAACGAAATCAAGAAGATGGGCGGCGACGCCATCGCCAACTACGGCAACGTCGTTTCGACCGAAGACGGCGAAGCGATGGTCAAGGCCGCGCTCGACAAGTGGGGCCGCCTCGACATCCTCGTGAACAACGCGGGCATCCTTCGCGACCGCATGATTTTCAACATGACCGAAGGCGAATGGGACTCGGTCATCGCCGTCCACCTGCGCGGCCATTTCACCGTGACGCGCCCGGCCTCGATGGTCTTCCGCCAGCAGCGCAGCGGCCGGATCATCAACACCGGCTCGGAATCGGGCCTCGGCAACATGGGCCAGGGCAACTACGCGGCGGCGAAAGAGGGCATCGTCGGGCTCACCCGCACGCTCGCGATGGACCTCGGCAAATACGGCGTGACGGCGAATGCCCTTCGCCCGCGGGCGGCGACCCGCCTCACCGTCAGCCCGGAGATGGCCGCCGCACGCGAAAAGCGCCAGCAGGCGGCCGCCGCTGGAATCAAGGACGACAGCTCATCCCAGGAGGCGCTCGGCTCGATCAACAGCATGGCGCCGGAACTGGTCGCGCCGCTCGTTGCCTTCCTCTGCACCGACAAGGCCGCCAACATCAACGGCCGCGACTTTCTCGTCGGTGG
>JANXYE010000298.1 GCA_025350285.1 Chloroflexota bacterium | reverse complement strand
GATAGACCTTCTGGACCTCATCGACCATGTACTTCCGCACGGCGTCGCGGCCCTGGATGGAAAGGATGTGCTGCGGGTTGCGGGCGCCGTCTGTGATCTGGGACCCGGCGGTCACGTATTCCCCGGTCTCGACCATCAGCCGCGAGGAAGCGGGAATTGGGTACTCCCGCTCTTCGCGCTCTTCGTATACGACCTGAACGCGGGTGGCCTGCACGTGGACCGTACCAGAGATGCGGGAGACAACCTGTTCGGCGACGGCGTTTGGGGCGCCTTCACCAGCGACCGTCGCGAGGACGGCACCCGCCGGGACGTGCTCGCCATCCTTGATGGCCAACGTGGCGCCAGGCGGGAGAGCGTACTCCTCGACGAGGGTGTCGAGGTTCGTGATGCGGACGAGCCGCCGTTCGTTCTCCTGGACGACCTCCGCCGTGCCATCGATTTCGCTGATGAGAGCTTCGCCCTTGGGGGCGCGCGCCTCGAACAGCTCTTCAACGCGGGGAAGGCCGCTGGTGATGTCCGCCTGGCTGGCGACGCCGCCGGTGTGGAAGGTGCGCATCGTGAGCTGCGTGCCCGGTTCACCGATGGACTGGGCGGCGATGATCCCGACAGCCGTGCGCAACATGACTTTTGTGCCACGGCCAAGGTCGCGGCCGTAGCAGAGGGCGCAGATGCCGCGTTCCGCCTCGCAGGACATGGGCGTGCGGACGAGGACGCGAGGGATGTGGCGGCGATCGGCTTCATCGGCGACGCTTTCGGAGATCTCCTCGTCGCGGTCGCAGATGACTTCGCCGGTGTTCTCGTCTACCACCGGCATGGCGGCGTAGCGGCCTATGATGCGGTCGCGGAGGGTGTCGAGGGCGTCCGGCTTCTCTTCGCGTTCGATCCAGAGGCCGCTGGTGGTACCGCAGTCTTCGAGCAGGATGATGACATCCTGGGCCACGTCGATAAGGCGCCGGGTGAGGTAGCCAGAGTCGGCGGTGCGCAGTGCGGTGTCGGCGAGGCCCTTGCGGGCGCCGTGGGTGGAGATGAAGTATTCGAGGACGGTGAGCCCTTCGCGGAACGAGCCGCGAATCGGGAGTTCGATGACGCGGCCGTTGGGGTCGGCCATCAGTCCGCGCATACCGGCCATCTGGCGAATCTGAGTGATGTTGCCTTTGGTGCCGGAGCTGGCCATGTAGTTGAGCGAGCCGTATTCGGGCATGCGCTCTTTGATGGCGTTTTCGATCTCCTTGGTCGTCTCGCTCCAGACCTTGACGGTGCCTTCGTATCGTTCCTCGTCCGTGATCAGTCCCATCTGGAACTGTTCGACAAGTTCATCGACCTGAGCGTCGGCGAGCTTGAGGAGGGCGGGCTTGTTTTTCGGCACCTGAATCTCATGGATGGCGATCGTGATCCCGCTGCGGGTGGCGTAGCGGAAACCTGTGTTCTTAATCTTATCGACGATCTCCGCCGTTGCTTCACCGCCGAGTTCGCGGTAGCAGACGGCCACGACCTCGCGCAGGTGCGGGCGGTCCATACCGTCGTTCTGGAACGGGATCTGCTCCGGGAGGACATCGTTGAAGATGATGCGCCCGACCGAGGTCTCGATGTGGTGGGACTTGGGCATGCCCTTCGCATCGAGCTCGGGAGTGGTGAGCACGCCGGCGCTCTGCACCGGGCGAGTGGTCCGCACGTTGATCGGAGCGCGGAGGTCGATGACGCCGAGGTCAAAGATCAACCGCGCCTCTTCGAACGATCCGTAAGTTGTCCCAGCGCCGCGGCCCTTCGGATCCATGTCCGACATGTAGAAGCAGCCGAGCACCATGTCCAGCGAGGGGGCAACGATCGGGTTGCCGCTTGCCGGGGAGAGCAAGTTGCGAGTCGAGAGCAGGATCTGCTTCGCCTCCGCGACAGCCTCGCGGCTGAGCGGGACGTGGACGGCCATCTGGTCCCCGTCGAAGTCGGCGTTAAACGCCGTGCAGACGAGCGGATGGAGCTGAATGGCCGAGCCCTCGATAAGTACGGGCTGGAATGCCTGGATGCCCAGGCGGTGGAGCGTGGGGGCGCGGTTGAGGAGCACCGGCCGATCCCGGATGACTTCATCGAGGACGTCCCATACTTCCGGACGGGCGCGTTCGACGATTCGCTTGGCACTCTTAATGTTGTGGGCGAGGCCCTTCGCAACGAGGGAGTGCATGACGAACGGCTTAAAGAGTTCAAGAGCCATCCGCTTGGGCAGGCCACACTGGTTCAGCTTGAGTTCCGGACCAACGACGATGACGGAGCGGCCGGAGTAATCGACGCGCTTGCCAAGGAGATTCTGGCGGAAGCGCCCTTGCTTGCCCTTGAGCATGTCACTCAGGCTCTTGAGCTTGTGGTTGCCGCTACCGCTGACGGCGCGGCCCCGGCGGCCGTTATCGATAAGACTATCGACCGCCTCCTGCAGCATGCGCTTTTCGTTGCGGATGATGATTTCGGGGGCGCCAAGATCGAGCAGCCGCTTGAGGCGGTTGTTGCGGTTAATGACGCGCCGGTAGAGGTCGTTCAGGTCGCTGGTTGCGAAACGGCCGCCATCGAGCTGGACCATCGGCCGCAGGCTCGGCGGGAGCACGGGAAGCACCTGGATGACCATCCACTCCGGCTTGTTGCCGGAATCGCGGAGCGACTCCACGACGTTGAGGCGCTTGGTGGCCTTTTTGCGGCGCTGGCCGCTGGCGCTGAGGATTTCCCCCTTCAGCTTGGTGCGCATGTCTTCGAGATCGACGCGCATGAGGACCTTGAGGACGGCCTCGGCGCCCATGCCCGCCTTGAAGACGTGGCCGAAGAGATCCGAAAGTTCGCGGTAGCGCGATTCCGTGAGGAGTACGATGCGGTCGTCGCGGATAGGGTCCGCGAGGTCTTCGAGGTCCTGGAGCCGCTCCTTGTACTGCTGCTCGACTTCCTCGCGAATCCCGCGTTCCTTCTCCTGCAGAGGGTGCAGTTCATCGAAGAGGGCGGCCTTGGCGTCGTCCATGCCCGCGTCGGCGATGCCCGCCTCGGCCTGCTTCATTTTCTCGGTCTCTTTGTTGAAGAGCACGATCTTCTTGTCGCCTTCGCGCTGGACACGCGTGATGACGGCCTTCGTTACCTTGGTCCCGGGCTCGACGACGATGTCACCGAGGAAGGCAATCTCCTTGTCGAGGGGCGTCGCGAGCTGACCTTCAACGTCCGCGACGGCGCGCTGGACAGCGGCCTCGAGGGCTTCGCGGGAGATAGCACGCTCGGCCTCGATCACCTTGTGGCGATCAAGCACGCGGAGCTGGAGTTCGGTGTGAGCCTTCTCGAGTTCGGCTTCGAGCTTTTGCCGGCGCGGGCGAACGTCGGCGACGCGCTCATCAATGACCTTCGTGAGTTCTTCGCGGAGGCGGGTGATCTCGAATTGGCGAGCATGATCATCGACTTCGATGATCATGTATTGGGCGAAGTAGAGCACACGCTCCAGGTTGCGCGGGGAGATGTCGAGGAGAAGGCCGAGCTTGCTCGGGGTGCCCTT
>JANXYE010000241.1 GCA_025350285.1 Chloroflexota bacterium | reverse complement strand
TGGCGCTGAAGGCGTAGGGCCGATTGGCCAATGGCCATTGGCCGGGGGTGCCAGACGGAGTCGCTCGCGGGGTAGCGGGGTCGCCGTGTAGGCTGGCTCGATGTTGACCAACGCTCGTTCTACTCAGAACTCGGCCCTCGGTCCTTCCTGGGAAGGACGGAACTAGCCATGTACGTCGTTGGGACCGCGGGGCATGTTGACCACGGGAAGAGCACGCTTGTCCGCGCCCTGACAGGCATCGATCCCGACCGGCTGCGGGAAGAGAAAGAGCGGGGGCTGACGATCGACCTCGGGTTCGCGTGGCTGACGCTGCCGTCCGGGCGGGAGGTGAGCATCGTGGATGTGCCGGGGCACGAGCGGTTCATCAAGAACATGCTCGCGGGCGCGGGCGGGGTGGACCTCGCGTTGCTCGTCGTGGCGGCGGACGAAGGGCCGATGCCTCAGACGCGGGAGCACCTGGCGATCCTGGACCTGCTCGATGTGCCTGCCGGAATCGTGGTCCTGAGCAAGTGTGACCTTGTGGAAGCGGACTACCTCGACCTCGTGGAGGCGGACCTGGATGATGCGCTCCGGGGCAGCCGGTTCGCCAAAGCGCCCATCGTCCGCACATCGGCGAGCGATGGGACGGGCCTGGCGGACCTCTGCCGGGCGATCGACGCGGCCCTTGATGTAACACCGGCGAAGCGAGACCTCGGCCGCCCACGGCTGCCGATAGACCGGGCGTTTACGGTCCAGGGCTTCGGCGTTGTGGTAACGGGGACGCTGGTGGACGGGGCACTGGAGGTTGGCCAGGAGGTCGAACTACAGCCGGGACGCCTGAAGGCGCGCATCCGGGGGCTACAGCGGCACAAGACGAAGGTGGGCCGGCTGGAGCCGGGCACGCGGGCGGCCGTCAACCTCAGCGGGATCCGCGCCGAAGATGTCTCGCGGGGGATGGTGCTGGCGGCGCCCGGCGTCCTCAAGGGCGTGCATGCGATCGATGTGAAGCTGAGAGCGACGGAGTTACTCTCCCACCCGCTCACTCACGATGCCGGTATCACGCTGCTGTCCGCGACTTCGGAGGCCGAGGGCAAGGTTCGGCTCTTAGACCGGGATGCCCTGCTTCCCGGCGAGGAAGCCTGGGCGCAGGTGGTGATGGACCAGGACGTGGCCGTCGTGAGGGGCGACCGCTGCATCGTGCGCACGACGAACGAAACGGCCGGTGGCGGGGTTATCGTCGCGGTCAACCCACGGCGGCACCGGAGGAACCATGCGCCGACGCTCGACGCGCTCGATCGTCTTCTCGGCGGGAGCCCCGCCGAGCGGTTGCTCGACTTGCTGCTCACCCATCCGGTGAATTCGAGCGACGTGGCGGCACTTCTCGGGATCGAACCAGTGCAGGCATCGGGCGTGGTTGCGGAGCTGAACGCGGTTGGCTCGCTTGAGGAGAACGCTGGCCGGCTCTTCGCGCGGGTGTGGCTTGACTCGGGTGTGGGGCGTGTGGTTGAAGCGACGGCGGAGTTCCTGTTGTCGAATCCGCTGAGGACGGTGGCGCCGCGCGAGCACGTACGGAGCGCGGCGAGTGTTGAGCAGGCATCGTTCGACGCGCTGGTGGAGCGGGCGGTGGCGGCGGAGAAGCTGGAGGTGCGTGGCGCGGGCCTGGCCACGCCGGGCCATTCCGTTGTATTGCCCACGAAACTCAAGGGGCAGGTGGACGCATTCCTCGCCGCGATCCGGACTGGTGGCTACAGCCCGCCAACCGAAGGCCCACTGCCGCCTCCGTTGCTGGCCTATGTCGTCGAGTCGCGGCTCGCGGTCGATACGGGGGCGGGCGTTGTCTACGACCCGGCGGTCTATGAGGCGATGGTCGAGGCGATTGCGGCTCAGCTCCGAACGAATGGGACTATCACGCTGGCCGAGGTTCGAGACCTGTTTGGGACGAGCCGCAAGTACGCGCAGGCGTTCCTCGAACACCTGGACAATGTGAAGGTCACGCGGCGAGTGGGCGACCAGCGGGTGCTGCTTCGGGGGTAGGCCTCGCGCCCAGCCCGGTGCTCTGAGCTATCGGCGTGCTCTCGGCCGCGCGCCCTCACCCCCATCCAACCTCCCACCGCGGTGGGCGAGGGGCGCATAGCTTCGGGGTTCATCGCCGTCCCGGTAATTCAGGGCGCTCTGGAAGACTACGGGCGGTAGCCCATGCCGGTCGGGCCGAGTTGGGAGCGGAGGATCGGTTGCGCGTCTTCGACGAATTCGCAGAGGAGGGCGCGGGTGTCGCGTGGATCGATGATGTCCTGGCCAGTGGCTTCGGCGGTGCGGAAAGGGGAGGCGATAGCGTTGAGGCGCGCCTCGATCTCCTGACGCTTTGCTTCCGGGTCGGGGGCGGATTCGATTTCACGGCGGTAGGCGGCGGCGGCGCCTCCGGCGATGTGCATCGACCCCCAGTTGGCGGACGGCCAGGCGTAGCGGCGGAACATGCCGCTGGGGCGCTGCTGACACTGGCCGGCGACGCCGTAGAGCTGGCCGACGACGACGGTCGCCCAGGGCATCTGGCTTTCGCAGGTGATGACGACGAGGCGAGCGCCGGCGCGTTCGATGCCGCGCTTTTCCGATTCGAGGCCGACCATGAAGCCGGGCTCGTCGGCGAAGGAAATGAGCGGAAGGTGGAAGGTGTCGCAGAGCTGGATGAGGCGCATCACCTTTTCGCCGCCAGCGACATCGGTCGAGGCGCCGAACATCGGGTTATTCGCCATGATGCCGACCGGGTAGCCATTGAGCCGGGCGAGGCCCGTGATCCGGGCGCGGCCGTAGAACGGCGCGATTTCGAAGAAGGAACCAGCATCGACGACGGATTCGATGACCTTGTGGGCATCGTATGCACGGCGGCGGTCGCGAGGGATGACGGAGAGCAGGCGCTCGTCACGGCGGCAGGGGTCATCGGTGGTCATGAGGCGGGGTGCGGGCTCCCAGACGTTCGAGGGGAGATAGCCGAGGAAGCGGCGAATCATGGCGAAGGCATCGCCTTCCGTTTCAGCGAGGTTATCGACGACGCCACTCTGGTAGACGTGGACCTGTTCGCCGCCGAGATCCTCCTTCGTGATGTCGTAGCCGAGGGCGGCCTTGACGACCGGGGGGCCGCCCGGGAAGAGCTGGCTCATTCCTTTGACCATGATGTTGAAGTGCCCGAGGCAAGCATTGACGGCGGGGAGACCGGCAACGGAGCCGAGGACGGCGGAGACGACCGGGACGACGTTGAGCAGCTTCACATCCGCGGCGGACATGAGGTTGCCGTCGGGGAGGTAGGTGCGGCCCATCTCTTCAAAGGTGCGGACGCTGCCGCCGGCGGCGTCGAGAAGGCGAATGTAGGGAAGCCGCCATTCGAGGGCGCGCTGGTTCGCGGGGAGTTCCATGCCCATGCCGCCGGAGTGGCTCCCGGCTGAGCCGCCGCGGACGGTGAAGTCGCCGGCGGTGACCACGACCTTGCGGCCGTCGAGTTTGCAGATGCCATCGACAGCGCCTTTGGGGGTGAGATTGACGAGCTCCGGGCCTTCGTAGACGCCCTGGCCGATCAGGCCGGCAAACTCACGGAAGGAGCCTGGATCGGCGAGGGCATCAATGCGTTCGCGGACG
>JANXYE010000214.1 GCA_025350285.1 Chloroflexota bacterium | reverse complement strand
TGGTGGATGTGGGCGGTGGCATCTCGTTGAACTCGGAGGCCGCGGCCGCGTTTAAGAAGATGGCCGCCGACGCCTCGGCAGCCGGGCTCACGATCTACGCCGTGAGCGGTTACCGCGGGTACGATCTACAGCAGAGCCTCTTCGACCAGGAAGTGCGCGCGTTCGGGGCGAACCAGAAGACGGTTGCCCGGCCGGGCCATAGTGAGCACCAACTCGGCACGACCGCGGACGTAAACGACGTATCGGAGGGGTTCGGGACCACGCCCGAGGGTAAATGGGTCCAGCAAAACTCGACGAAGTACGGCTTCGTCGTGAGCTATCCCGCTGGCCGCGAAGGGCTCACGGGCTACGCCTATGAGCCGTGGCACATCCGCTACGTGGGCGTCGTTACGGCCCAGGCCGCGGCCGCCAGCGGGACGACGCTGAACCGCTTCCTGGGCGGGGGTTAGATCATCCGAGGGCGGCCTCTCGCCGTCGGTCCGCGATCAGTTCATCGACGAGCGACACACCCGGGGGAACTCGCTCGTCGATGGTCTCCTGTGCCCGCCGAATTCCGCGGAGGACAGAGAACAGCCGAAGCTCGCCATCACTCAACTCCATGATGACCCCGTCCCCGTCTCGGAGGCCCATCTCCTTGCGAAATCTGGCTGGGATGACAATTCTGCCACCTTCCGCCATCCATACAGAATCGACACAGTCATCCATGTGTTCAGTTTGCGCCCCCCGTGGGACGCTCGGCAATCAGTTGTCCAACCCGACCACGAAGCTGCAGCTTGTCGTCCCGCTGCCGCCGATGTTCAGCGTCGCCACCTTCTTTGTGCCCTCCACCTGGTAGCCGCCGGCCGTGTTCGTGACCTGGCGATAGGCGTCCAGCAGTTGGCGCACGCCGGTACCACCCACCGGGTGGCCGCAACCGATGAGTCCACCGCTGGGGTTGATCGGCAGCAGGCCGTCGATATCGATGACGCCCTCTTCGATCGCCTGCCAGGACTTGCCCGGCGCGGTCAGGCCGAAGTGGTCGATCGCCATGTATTCGCTGGTGGTGAAGCAGTCATGCGTTTCGATGACGTCGATGCCCCAACAGTCGGCGACTTTCGCCCTGCGGAAGGCGTCCATGATCGCCGCGCGGGTGTGGGGGAGGACGTATGGGTTGTCCCGGCTCTCGGCCACTTTGTCGTCAAACCCAAGCGGCGCCGTGTGGTGGCCCCATCCGAGGATGCGCGGGATGGCGTCGATGTCGAGCTTATGCGCCTTTGCATACTTCTCGGCGTGCTCCGCGTTCGCCAGGAACACGCAAATCGCGCCGTCGGTCACCTGCGAGCAGTCGCTGATCTTGATCCGGCCGCCGATGGTGCTATTGAAACGGTCCTGGCTGTTGGCGTGCTCCTCGCTCATATACCAGCCGCGCGTCTGGGCGAGCGGGTTCTTCTTCGCGTTCGCGTAGTTGATGGCCGAGATGCGCGCAAGATGCTCGTCCTTCAGGCCGAAGCGCTTGTCGTATTCGTCGCCAAGGCGGCCGAAGAGCTTCGGGAAGGGGAAGCTAATGCCCGCCGCCTCCTTTTCGTACCAGGCGGCCGTCCCGAGGAAGTCGCCACCGCGGGCGGAATCGACAGTCTTCATCTGTTCCAGGCCGACGACCATGGAGAGGCCGTAACGGCCCGCTTCGATTTCGGCCGAGGCGGCGAGCAGGGCAATGGAACCTGAGGCGCAGGCAGCTTCGTGGCGCCCGGTCGGGAGCCCGGAGAAGGCGGGGTCGGTTTCGACGAGAAACGCGCCGAGGTGGCCCTGCATCGCGTACAACTCGGCGGCGAAGTTGCCAACGTGGCCCACTTCGACATCCTTCGGGTCGATGTTCGTCGCTTCGAGCGCGCCCTGGACGACCTCGTTGAACATGGCCGAGATGTGCTTGTTCTCCTTCGTCCAGTTGCGGGCGAAGTCGGTTTGGTAGCCACCGAGGATGAAAACTGGTTCAGTCATGGCGAATCTCCTGATTTAGCCGGCGAAGTACCGGCCGGGCGTGATGTATGGGAGGTTGAAGAGCGGCGTGGGAACCTCACCCTTGGCCGCGGCGTCGATCAGCGCGCAACCGGGGAGGCCGTAGCGGGCCAGCGATTCTTTCGCCGTCTGGTAGCCGATAAGGTCCGCAAGGGCGCTAGGCGGCACCCAGTTGAAGCCCGCCGACATGATGCGATCGACGTCGGCGTACTCCCTGACCACTTCGCCCGCCCCGGCGCGGTTCAGGCCGTAGCTCATGTACCCAAGGATGACCCGGCGGGCGATATCGGCCTCGGCGCCCTCGGCCGCCATGAAGCGGCGGACGCCCTGCTTGTAGCGGCCCTGGCGGTTCAGGTCCTTTATCTCCTCGACGAACCCGACCTTAAGGTCAGGATTCGCCGGGATGTAGGAGCCTGAGGCGGGGTCCAGCACGACGGTGCCCCTCGCATCCTTACGGTAGAAGCCGCCGAGGAGGGGCGTCTTGTCGCCGAGATGCCCCTTCGCGATGAGACTGGCCATGTAGGCGGGCATCGTGAACGCGCCGGGCGCCTCGTCGGTCACATTCGCCGCGACGTTATCGACGATCGCCTGATGGACGTCCCAACCGACCAGGTCCAGGGTCGCGAGCGGGGCCATCGCCCGGCCGGTGTATGGGCCGACGAGCGTGTCCATGAGCTGCACGCCGTGCTCCTCGGCAAGCTGGGCGACTTCGTTCAGGACTTTGAACCCGATGCGGTTGCCGGCGAAGCCGGGCATGTCGGCGGTGGTGATAGCGGCCCGGCCGAAGCGCTCGGTGAGCAGGCACTGAATGGCGCCCGCAAGCTCCGGATTCATGTCCGGGTGGGCGATAACTTCGACGCCCGTCATCACATGCGGCGGGTTGTAGAGGTGGATCCCGGCGAAGTGGGACTTGAACCCGTCGCTCAGGCCCTCGGTCATTTCGCGAATAGAGAGGCCGGAGGAGACGGTGGCGACCAGGGCGTTGGGGGGCCGAGCCGCGTCTATCTGTTTGAACAGCGGCCGTTTGATCGCCATGTCTTCGGCGACGGCTTCGAAAATGAGGTCGGCGTCCTTGAGGAGGCCCGCCATGCCGTCGCTGTAGGTCGCGCACTCGACGGCGTCGGTGATGCGCTCGGACTTCGTGATGCCCTGGATGGCCGTGCGCGCGGCTTCGGCTTTCGCGCGATCACGCGCTACGAGGACGACCTTGCAGCCGCCGGCGGCGAAGAGAGCGCCCGAACCAGCGCCCATTGCACCGTTCGCGCCGAGGACGACGACCTTGTTCAGTCGCAGCCCGGGTGAGGATTCGTTGCCCAAGATATAGCCTCCGATGCAGGTGTCTCAGGAAGGTATAGCGAAAGAATAGATGCATTCTGACAGTATGCCAATCCCTCTGATGGCTCAAGATGGAGATATTCATGCAGACTATGTAAGGCCGGACGGCCGCCGCGCGCCGGCGGTACCGCGCCATCCTCGACCCGCCGGTGAAGACCGCGTTACGAGCTTCGAGGACTTGACGTAAAAGCGTTGACGCCCTTTGACCATCGGAGTAGCGTTAGTGTCAGCAAAGGAGGTGATGCGCATGGATCACAGTGACAGTAGTTACGGCCCATCTCAGGCGCGAGGGGTGATCTCCTCCTAGGACCTGTTGTGGGTCGTAGCTGCGATAACACGGGGCCGGGCATATTTTGCCCGGCCCCTTTCCTTTGCCCCGAATTCGGGTAGCCTGAAGGGCGATGGACGCCATTTTCGACGCTGCCCGCTTCCAGGACGCTCTTATGACGAAGCAGATCGGGCGCTACATGGTCTACCGGCCGACGGTCGAAACGACGATGACGATCGCTCGCCGTGAAGCGGACGAGGGGGCGCCTCACGGGACGATCGTGCTGGCGGAGGAGCAGACAGCCGGCCGTGGCCGCCGTGGCCGTTCGTTCCAGAGCCCGGCCGGAGAAAACCTGTATTTCACCCTCGTGCTGCGCCTCTCCGCCGACGTGCACCGGCGGCTTCCGCTCGCCGTCCCGGTGGCCGTCTGCGAAGCCGTCCGCGCCGCCGGCCTGGATGCGATGATCAAGTGGCCGAACGACATCTGGGTCGGCGACCGGAAGCTCTCCGGGATGCTGATCGACGCTGAGGCAGGGCCGGACGGGTTCGTGGCGTTCCCGGGCATCGGGATCAACGTGAACGGCGACCCGACGCTCATCGCCGAACTGCGGGAGACGGCGACGAGCGTGCGCCGGGAGCTTGGTTCGCCGGTCGCGCGCGAGGCACTGCTCGCGGACGTGTGCAACGGACTCGAATCCGCGCTGGCCGTCGATGCGCAGGTATTGCCGGTTCGCTACCGCGCGCTGAGCATGCTCCAGGATAGGGCAATCACGGTTTCGCCTACGCACGGGGCGGCGTTCGAGGGAGTCGCCATCGGTATCGACGACGACGGGAGCCTGGTGGTCAGACGGGGGCATGGGGCGGAGGAACGGGTCGTGGCCGCCGACGTGTCGGTGCGGCCGGTCTGAATCAACGCGGCTTGCTGCGCTTAAGGAGCGTCGTGAGGTCGCGGGCTCCGTGGACGATGCGGGCGATCGTGACGGTTTCGTCGTCCGCTGAGTAGAGAATCAGCCAGTCGTCAACGCCTATCGAACGCAGGTCAGGCCTACCAATATCGTCTCTGGTTCTTCCCAGACCCGGGAGATCGCGCAGGCGCCGAACAGCGGCATCGATGCGATCGACGGCATCGAAGGCTCCCCGAACACTGTCGTCTGAGATGTAGTCCGCGATTTCGAGTAGGTCTAGTTCGGCGCGCGTGGAGTACGCGAGGTTCACCGGGCGGCGTCCGCCAGGCGTGTTTCAATCCGCTGCTTCACGCGCGCTTTGATCGACTCGTAAAACTCGGGCGTCGCTTCCACGACTCGGCCGGCCTCGATATCGGCGTCGCCTTCAGCGATGGCCTCCTGCAAGTATCGAACATAGTCTTCATGCTGAGCTTCCAAAAGGCGGATCGCCTCATCGACGGCCGCATCGGCGGTTGGAAAGTCACCGTTGGCCACCCGGCGCATAATGGCGTCCCGCGCCGCGTCCGAAAGTTGCACTTCCATAACCTCAGCATACCACGGACGCTCGCGGCTTGACTGGCCCGGCCTATCATGAGAACCCAATATGCCACCGATCACACTCCACATGGTGCTCGCTCGCGAAGCCGCCGCCGGGCTCGGACAGGGCGACCTCGTCGCGCACCCCGGGGCGTTTCTGCTTGGCTCGACATCCCCCGACATCCGCGTCCTTACCCGCCAGGACCGCGGGAGCACGCACTTTTTCGACTTCGACGAGCACACGCACCAGGATTCGGTCGCGGCGTTCTTCCGGGCGGAGACGCGGTTTGTCGCGCCAGAACGGCTGACTCCGGCCACGCGGGCATGGGCCGCCGGCTACATCGCGCACCTGGTGATGGACGAGATGTACATCGAGGACATCTACCGGCGCTTCTTCACGCCACACGCGGCGCTCGGCGGGCAGATGCGTGCGAACGTGATGGACCGCCTCCTGCAGTTCGAATTGGACCGCGTGTACGGGAACGACCGCGAACTCAAGTCGTCCCTATCCGAAGCGCTCAGCTCTACGGTCGAGAACATCGAGATCGCGGGCTTCATCGAGCACGAAACGCTCGAACGCTGGCGCCAGGTTTCGTTCGAAGTCGCGAATCGGACGATGGACTGGGAGAGGATGCGCTCCATGGTTTCAAACCATCTGCGCTTCTCGGGGCTCGAAGAGGGCGAGACGCTTTCGTCCTTCCTCGATTCGCTCCCGGAACTGCTGGATGCGACAATCGCCCACGTAACGAACGCGGAAGTGGACGGCTACGTCCAGCGCGCCACGGCGGCCGCGACCAAGGCAATTGCGAGGTACCTGGAATGCGGATAATTCGCGACGCCGAAGAAGGCCGCCGCACGCTTCTCAGCCGGCGCCCGCTCGAAAATGACGAACTCCCGATGGACGTCCGTGAGACGATTTTCCGCACCTTCGGGGCCGAGCTCAGCCCCGACGAAGTGGTCCGGCGGATCATCCGGGACGTGCGCGAGGACCGCGACAACGCCGTCCGCTACTACAATGGGCGGATCGACGGCGCTCAGGCGCAGGAGCTTCGGGTTACGCCAGAAGAGATCCGGGCGGCCTACGACGCGGTTAGTAGCGAACTGGTCGATGCCCTCAAATTCGCGGCCGAGCGCGTGCGCCGTTACCACGAACTCCAACTGCGCGGCGCGACGCTCGATTTCAACCAGAACGGCCTCGGGCAGATTACGCGCCCCATCCAGCGCGTCGGGCTCTACATCCCCGGAACGCGCGCGCCGCTCCCGAGCACGGTAATCATGTGCGCCGTGCCTGCCCGCGTCGCGGGCGTCGATGAGTTGTACATGACGAGCCCCATCCTCCCCGACGGGTCCGTCCCGGCGGTGAAACTCGTCGCGGCGGACATTGCCGGCGTCGATGGCGTATTCAAAGGCGGCGGCGCCCAGGGCATCGCGGCCTTCGCCTACGGCACGGAAACGTTCCCAAGAGTCGATAAGATCTGCGGCCCGGGCGGCCTGTTCGTCACGATCGCGAAGAAGCAGGTGTTTGGCGACGTTGGCATCGACGCCATCTACGGCCCCACGGAGACGATGGTCATCGCCGACGAAAGCGCCGACCCGGAACTGGTCGCGGCGGACCTTATCGCCCAGGCCGAGCACGACATGATCGCGAGCCCGATCCTGCTAACACCGTCGCACTACCTCGCGGACGAAGTGGACCGGGCGCTCACACGGCAGCTGGCGAAGCTCGAACGGCAGAAGATCGCGCGCGCCGCCATCGACAACCGGGGTGGCTGCATCCTCGTCAACGACATCGACCACGCGATCGAGCTCGCGAACGAATACGCGCCGGAGCACCTCTGCCTGCTGGTTGAGAACCCGACGGCCTACGCCTCGAAGGTACGGAACTGCGGCGGCCTGTTCCTCGGCGAAGGCTCGGCGGAGGCGCTCGGCGACTACACCGCCGGCCCGAGTCACACGATGCCGACCGGCGGCAGCGCCCGCTGGAGCGGCCCGCTGAGCGTACGCGACTTCCTCAAGGCGATGGCCGTCGTGAATATCCCGGAGATGGACACCGAGGAGTTGGCCCGGATGGCCGCGATCATCGCCCGCGCGGAGGGCCTCGGCGGCCACGCCGCCGCCGCCGAACGCCGGCTGCGGGGTCGCTAGCCGTGGAGCCAGCGATCGCCCGCTTTCTCCGCCCCGATTGGAACGACCTTGAGCCGTACGCGCCTGTCAAGCCGCTCGACGTGCTCGCCGCCGAAATCGGGCTGCCGGTAAGCCAACTGGTGAAGCTCGACGCGAATGAGAACCTCTACGGCCCGATCCCGGAGATCGTCGAGGCTATCGCCGCCGCCGACCTGCACATCTACCCGGACCCCGGTCAGGTCGCGCTGCGAGCGGCTATCGCCGAGTACTGCGGCGTTTCGCCGGAACAGGTGGTCGCCGGGTCAGGCGCCGACGACCTGATCGACATCCTCCTCCGCGTCGTCCTCCCGAACTCCATCGTGAACTGCACACCCACTTTCGGGATGTACGATTTTCTCGGCCGGATCAACGGCGCACGCGTTGTCGAAGTGCCGCGCCTGCCGGATTTCGCCGTCGATCTG
>JANXYE010000199.1 GCA_025350285.1 Chloroflexota bacterium | reverse complement strand
GCCGAACGCCGGGCCGCAAGCGAGCCGGCGCGGGCGGCGCGCGAGTTCAAGCGGCGGCTCGGAGACCCGACCCCGCTCATCCTTGGCGGCACGCCGTTCGGCGCGGAAGCGCTGATGGCCGAGTTGCTGCGCGCAATCGTGGCCCACGCCACCGAGGAGCGTGGGGAAGCGCCGGCGATGGTCGCGGTCACGCATCCAGCGAGTTACGGGCCGTACAAGCTAGACCTGATGCGCCAGGCGGCGCGCCAGGCCGGCCTCCCCGCCGTGGTCTTCCTCGCCGAGCCTGTTGCCGCGGCCTCGCACTACGCTCTCCAGGAACGGATCGCCACGGAAACCGTGATCGCGGTCTACGACTTCGGCGGAGGGACGTTCGACGCGGCCGTGCTGCGCAAGACCGCGGACGGCTTCGATATCCTCGGGCAGCCGGAGGGAATGGAGCGGCTCGGAGGGATCGATTTCGACGAAGCCGTGTTCGCGCACGTCATCGAAGGCGTCGGCCGCGATGTGCTCACCGGCGACGGTAGCCCGGCGGCCCGCTCCGCCCTCACCCGGCTGCGCGAGGAGTGCCGTGAGGCGAAGGAATCGCTTTCGGAGGACACGGAAGCGACGATCCCCGTGCTTCTCCCGGGTAACCAGAGCGAAGTCCGGCTGACCCGCGCCCAGCTCGAAGACGCGATCCGGCCCCGCATCCGGGAGACGGTGGCGGCGCTCGAACGCTCGGTGCGGAGCGCCGGGCTGGAGATGGCCCAGATCGACCGCATCCTCCTCATCGGCGGCTGTTCGCGCATCCCCCTCGTTGGGCAGACGGTGCGGGAACTGACCGGCCGGCCGGTCACGCGCGATTCGCACCCAAAGCACGGCATCGCGCTGGGCGCTGCGCTCTTCGCACTGGGCGAGGTGGCCGTCGTCGAAGCGCCAGCGGTCACGTTCACTCCGGCGACGCCCGTCCCGGAGGTAGCGGCGCCCGTGGTTTCGACCCCCGTGCCGGCGCCCGTCGAACCGCCGGAGCGCCAGCAACTACCAGAGACTCGGCCGAATGTCGGCACGCCGGCGGGGTCTGGCCGAGCGGGGTTGCCTCGCTGGGCCTGGGCGGTCGGCGGCGTCCTCGTGATCGTGGCGGCGGCGGCGATAGCGGCGCTGCTGCTCAGCGGCGGGGGCGCGAATGCCGAAGCCCGCATCACGGATGCGAGGCTGAGCGGCACCACCTACACCGTCTTTTTCGAAACCGCGGGCGTGACGATTTCGTCCACCGGCGACCAACTCGTCTTCTACTGGAACAGCCTCGCTCCCGAGACGGGCGTCGCCTGGGCCGGCGGCAGCCCGGTGACACTGAACTTCCAGCGCCCGAGCGGCGGGACGAAGGTCTGCGTCGCAATCCTCCCCGCGAGCGGCTCCATCAAGACGAGCTCGGGCAACTGCTGGACGATCTAGCTGAGCAGTGTCGCGCGCTCAGCACCGCGACCGAAAGGGAGCGGCGGCCGACGCCCGAACCACTCTCGCGCATCGAACATCGTCCGTCGGGTCGGGAGAGGGGAATCGTACTTTACCGGAGGGCTACAGCGCGTAGCCGTCGGGCGTGGCTTTCCGTAACGCGAGCGCGCACTATTCGCGCATCCGTCCCAGGGAGGACACGCTCGTGGCCCGCAATCCATTTTCGAGGACCGTGACAACGAAGGGCGATGACATAGCGGCGCTTCGCCAGGCGGCGGCCGACAAGGTGCTTCGCGAGAACCCGCCGCCCGCGTCTCCGATAGGACCCGCAGTGAGCGGCGCGGCGGCGGCCGCTGGCACGCTCGTGCGCGAGAAAGACGACGAACTCCAGCAGGTCTCTTCAGATAGCGACGGCGGCCACGCGGAAGATACCCCGGGTGTCCTCCGCGACAACGAAGGCAAAGAAACCACGGGCCTCGATTTTGGCGACTTCGAGCGGCTGGAAAAAGTGGTGGATGCGCCGGACGACGGCAGCGAGCAGGGCGTGGAGAAGGGTCCACGGTCGCGGGCCGACGAGTTAGGCATCGGTGGGACCGCGGGAGGCTCCGGGCTCGAGTTCGCCAGTGGCCAGATACAGGACGAGTTGGCCGCGGCGAGCGGCAATCAGTCTCCCGGCATCGACCTCACGGGCGAACTGTCGGTCGCAGCGGCGCAGGCGGCCAAGACGGGCGGGGAGTCGCTCTTCGACCTTCAGACGCAATCGGGCGACCTCGCGATCGCACAGGCGGGCGCGACGGAGACGAGCCCGAGCGTGGCTATCGAGTGGGGCGACATCGACAACGCGGTCGCGGGGGCGGCGGCGCTCCTTGGTGTTGCAACCCAACTCGGAGGCGGGCCCGTCACTGGGGTGCCAGCGGTCGGCCTGGCCGCGTTTGCGGGGGTTCGCAAGATAGACGAGGGCCTGAGCCTCGGCGACACCGTTATCGAGGGCCTCATCGCGCCTGCTGAAAAGGCGGCGGCGAGCAACCTGGAACGCCAACTTGAGATCGACAAGGCGGCGATTGCCGAGAAGCGGGCGGCTGAGGAAGCAGCTAAG
>JANXYE010000162.1 GCA_025350285.1 Chloroflexota bacterium | reverse complement strand
CCTGTCTAGCGTTCGCCTTCGGGGTCGTCGGGGGTGGGCCAGAGTGCGTAGGCGGCGTCGCGCGGGACGCCGAAGCGCCTGGCCGCCTCGCCAGCCGCGCCGGAACGGCGAGCGCCGGCGCGGTGCATCTCGGACAGGTACGAGCGCACCTCATCCAGGCTCGCCTCTTCGGCGTCCCGTTCCGGCACCTGGACGACCACCGTGCACTCGCCCCTGGTGGATGCGAACCGGCTGGCGAGGGCCGTGGCCTTGCCCCGCACGTTCTCCTCGAAGACCTTGGTCAGTTCGCGGCAGACAACGACCTCCGGGTCCGCGAACTCCGCCGCCAGTTCCGCGAGTGTTTCGGCCAGGCGATTCGGAGACTCGAAGAGCACCATGATTGACCCCGGACGGGCGGCCGCGCGGATTGCCGACAGGCGCTCCGAGCGCTGCCTTGGCAGAAACCCAAGAAACGTCACAGGCCCTCCGCTGAAACCCGCGACCGAGACTGCCGCCGCCAACGCGCTGGGGCCCGCGATCCCGAACACCGGGACGTTTCCGCGGTGGGCCTCTTCCACCAGACGGGCGCCCGGGTCGCTCACGGCCGGCGTGCCCGCGTCGCTGACCAGGGCGACAACCGCTTCGCGCGCCGCCGCGACGAGTTCCGGCGCCCGCGCCGCCGTGTTGTGTTCCGTCAGGCTGACGAGCCGCCCCACTCCCCCGGCGAGCCGCAGGAGCTTGCCGCTGACACGCGTATCCTCGGCGGCCACGACGGCCGCCGCGCCCAGCACCCGCCGGGCGCGCGGCGAGAAGTCTTCGAGGTTCCCGATGGGCGTCGCGACGACGTAGAGGCCGTTAGCCAGGGTCGGTACGGGCTTCTCCGGGTCCACGTCCGCAGGATAGCGCGCGTGAACTCGAGAGGCCGGATTTCGCCTCAATTCGCCCTCAATTCGATTGACGCGCTCTCTCTAACTCACTACGATTCTTTTATTGGCCGACTGGCCAACTTTTCGCTCGCCCAAGCGGCGCACGGGGAGCCTGATCCCCGCAAGGAGTGCTCGTATGGTCATGGAAGCCGTCCGTCCAGTGACAATGCTGCGGACCCCGACGGAGAAGGCCCCGGAGCCGGACCTCGGGAGCAAGCTCATCAATAAGGAGCGCTATACCTCCCCCGAGTTCATGAAGCTCGAATGGGACCGGATGTGGACCAAGGTCTGGAACTGCGCGGGCCGTCTGCAGGACATCCCCGAACCGGGCGACTACTTCACCACGGAACTCGGCAGCGAATCCTTCATCGTCGTCCGGGAGAAGCCCGGCCCCGATGGCATCCGCGTCTACTTCAACGTCTGCCTGCACCGCGGGAACCAGATTCGTAACCCCGGCATGGGCCACGCGGAAAGCTTCCAGTGCACCTACCACTTCTTCGAATGGAACATCGACGGCACGCTCAAGCACGTCCCCGACATTGAGACGTTCGCCCAGGATGTGCCCATGGAGAACTTCTCGCTCCACGAAGTGAAGGCCGCCACCTGGGGCGGGTTCGTCTTCTTCAACATGGACGCGAATAGCGAATCCCTCGAAGACTACCTCGGCATCATCCCAGAGCACCTCGACCCCTACCACTTCGAAGAGATGTACATCGTCAACGACAAGACGATCGAGTGGGACACAAACTGGAAGGCCGCCGTCGATGCCTTCAACGAGGTCTACCACGTCCAGGGCATCCACCCCCAGCTCCTCCAGATGCTCGACGACGTGAACGTCCAGATCGACCTCTACCCGAAGCACAACCGCTACCTGGTGCCGTTCGGGCTCGTCAGCCCGCGCTACCCGGACCAGGAAGAGATCACCGAGCCGCTCAGGATGATGATGCGCGGCGCCGGCTTCGATCCGGACACTTTCGAAGGCGCGATGGCCGACGTGCGTCCGGCCATGATGAAGGGCACCCGCGACACGGCCACGAAGATGGGCATCGACGTCTCTGAGTTAAACGACGACCAGATGACCGACGACTACCACTACATGATCTTCCCGAACCTGACGTTCAACATCCACGCGACGGGCTTTATGCTCTTCCGCCAGCGGCCTCACCCGACCGACCCGAACAAGATGCTGTATGACATCACGAACGCGACGCGCATCCCGCAGGGCGCCACGCCGCCGGCCCGCCCGGACCACGAGCACTACAAGCACGGCGAGATTTCTCTCGGCCTCGTGCTCGACCAGGATGCCTACAACCTGCCTCGCGTGCAGCGCGGCATGAACAGCCGGGCCTATGAAGGCCTCTGGATCAACTACAAAGAGCGCCGCATCCGCCACATGCACCAGACCATCGACGACTACGTCTTCGGCCCGGACCGGTAACCGCCGAGCGCAGAAACACCGGGGTCCTAACGAACACAGAGAGGGGGTTCCGCTTCACGCGGGGCCCTCTCTTTCGTTGCATCTCGAGTGCTAGCGTGGCCTCAAGCCATCGCGGCGTTAGCCGTGGATGCCTGCGAACGGTTCATCGCGCCAGCGAAAGGCCTCTTTGAGGCCTTTTTCGCGCGAGATGCGAGTGAATTCGCCAGCGTTGGGGCGCATCTGCGCGCTCAGCGCGTGCCATTGGGAGCCCATCTGGAGGGCCGTGCGAAAGCCCATGATCTCGTAGGCCTGGTTGAGGGACTGCTTGTTGGCGGCGAGGAGATCGGGTGCGATAGCGGAGAGGGCGGTAAGTTCGCGCACGGTGGCCGCTTCGAGTTCGGCCGCGGGAAAGCTTTTCGCCACCCACCCCATTTCGGCGGCCCGCTTGCCGCTCACCGAGTTCCCCGAGAGCTGCAGGTACTTGGCCTGGGCCATGCTCACCTTCCAGGGGAAGTAGAGCGTGTCGGGCGTGGTCTGAGCGCGCATCGGCGGGTAGCCGATCTGGGCGTCATCCGCGACGAACGCGATGTCGCACATCGACATGAGTTCGGTGCCACCGGCGAGACAGGCCCCCTGGACCTTGCAGACCACCGGCTTCAGGAGGTCCCAGATGACGAGCCAATCACGCACGCAGCTGCGGGCGAACTGGTCCGTCCAGCCATCGAACAGCTTCTGGGAGACCCAGCCGCCATCGGGCATGCGCTGAGACATGTCGGGGGTGATGTCGTAACCGCTGCAAAAGGCCGGGCCGGCGGCATCGATGAGGATGATGGAGACGCTGTCGTCACGCTCGGCCGCGCGCAGAGCCGCGACGAGTTCGCCGCGGAGCGTATAGCTGAGTGCATTCCGCTTTTCCGGGCGGTTGAGGGTGATGCGGGCGATTTTCGCCTCGGTGCGGCAGAGGATGGTTTCGTAGTCAGACATGCGCGGAACCTCGTGGGACTGTGGTTGGGCCACACTACGCTCCCGGCCGAAGCTGGTCACCAGATGGTTGGGGCCCCGACCTCGGTGAAGAACCTGTCCCGCGTCGCGATCGGTATTCCTTCGACAATGGCCTGGGCGGCCAGGATGCGATCGAAGGGGTCCTTGTTGAAACTCGTAAAGCTGGCGGCCACGCGGGCATGGGTGTGATTGATGGGTAGCGCGGTCGTTCCAAGGCGGGCGAGGTGCTGATCGATGCGTGGTGCGATATCGACGGCGAGCGGGAGCTTCCCGAGCCGGTGTTTCGTCACGATCTCCCAAACCGTGGCGCTGCTGACATGCGGGAAATTCATCGGATCCTGGATAAGCGAACGCACGACGGCCGGCAAAAGGTGCGGCTGCAGGAGCGCCCAAAGGAGCGCATGCGTGTCGAGCAGAAAGATCATGACGCCGGCTCGTCCATCTCGGGCGGAAATACGGGCCCATCGTACCATTCGGCCAATTCTTCCTCGCTCATGGGCTCAAAGAACGCGTCCGTGAGTTCACCCTTGACGAAACCCAGCTCACGTGGCTTCGGCGGCTCGACGGGACTGAGTTGGGCGTACGGCTTGCCGTTCTTCGCCAGGATCATGGTCTCGCCGGCTTTCACCCGGTCGAGGATGCGCGAGAGGTGGGTCTTCGCTTCGTGCACGTTGATAGTCGTAACCATGCGCTTAGTCTAGCGCAGTGGACTAAGCGCTGTCACGCAGAGTTCGTGGTTGCGGTTCTGCGTCCGTCGGCCAGTTCACGGAGTGGCCCGGCGAGCGCCGCCGTCCATGTAGATCGAACTCCCGTGCACGTAGCTGGCCGCCTCGGAGGCGAGGAAGACGGCGACGCGGGCGACCTCCGCGGGCTCGGCGATACGCCCCGCCGGCAGGGATCTGCCCATTTCCGCCACCACCTCTTCGACATCCACGCCACGGCGTTCAGCCTGGCCGCGGGCGAGGGTGCGGGCACGGTCGGTGTTGGTCAGGCCAGGGCAGATCACGTTGACCAGGATGTTGTCCTTCGCGACCGCGTCCGAGAGGGCGCGCGTGATGTTGAGCACGGCGGCATTGGCGATGCTGGTCGGCTTGTTCCCCGCGGTCGGGCTGGTGCCGGCGCCG
>JANXYE010000636.1 GCA_025350285.1 Chloroflexota bacterium | reverse complement strand
GAAAAGGTGACGAACGGCCAAGCGCCGCCGCGCAACGGGCTACTGCTTCCTCCCGCTCATCCACCACGGTTATCACTCCCTTAACTTGTTGCGCTTTCCCCGCTCCGATCGGCCTGACTCCTTTCCCGTCCCTTGCCCCGCCACCGCCCCGAGCGTATGTTTGTGTCCGGATTCACAACCTGTCCGGACGCGTTTCGGCGTGTCCGGAGTACCGTCGGAGTGGGGCCAGCCCATGAATCGCGGAGCACCACCGCAGATACGCGAGTTGGCGTTCCGCGTTTTCATGTACGGGCCCGCGGGGAGCTCTCGAACGTGAGCATTTACGATTCCTGGTCCGCCGTCATGATGGCCGTCATCGCCGGCTTCATCCTGATCGGTACGGCGCTGATGGCCACGCGGCTGCTCGCCCCGTTCGCGCGCGAACGGGCGAAGGGCGTTTCGTACGAATGCGGCATGCTCCCCATCGGCCGCAACTGGGCGCAGGTCCACGTCCGCTACTACCTCATCGCCATCCTCTTCCTGCTCTTTGATGTGGAGACGGTCTTCCTCTTCCCCTGGGTCGTACAGATGCGGGTCTACGACTATTGGGTCTTCTACGAAGTGCTGACGTTCGTCGGCGTGCTCGGCCTGGGCCTCGCCTACGCCTGGCGCCGGGGCGTGTTGGAGTGGAAATGACGAGCCCAAAGCCAGCCCGCTGGGTCAGTACCTACGTCCCCGATTTCGGCGCCGAAGCCGAACGCCTCACGCCGGTCGAACTCCCCGTGGCGCGGGCCGCCTACCGCATCGTCCTGCCCGGCGTTATCCAGACCGGCGCCGACGTGGTCCTCGCCATGAGCCGCAAGAGCTCGCTCTGGCCGATGACCTTCGGACTTGCCTGTTGCGCCATCGAAATGATGGGCACCTTCATGTCGAACCATGACCTGGACCGGTTCGGGATCGTGCCCTGGCCGAGCCCCCGCCAGAGCGACGTGATGATCGTCTCCGGGACCGTGACCAAGAAGATGGCCCCGGCGATCAAGCTCCTCTACGAACAGATGCCGAACCCGAAGTACGTCATCTCGATGGGCGCCTGCGCGACCAATGGCGGGCCGTACGCCGAATACGACCGCGTCCTGCAGGGCGTCGATAAGATCATCCCGGTGGATGTCTATGTCCCCGGTTGTCCTCCGCGCCCGGAGTCGCTGCTCGATGGTTTCCTCGCCCTCCAGAAGAAGATTATGGAAGAGAAGGGGAGCATCGGATGACCAAGGCCGACGCCGTGTACCCCTACCCTATCGGCAAGGCGGCCCCGAACAAGCATCTCGCCGAGTTGCTTGAGCCGCTGGTGAGCGAGCTCGGCGGAACGCTCAGCGAAACGACGACCGACGTGAACGCCGACATCCCGCTGGAGAAGCTCGGGCAGTTCGTCGAGGCGCTGAACCAGCGTTCGGCCCTCCAGTTCGACATGCTTCGTAACATTTCCGGCGTCGATCTCGAAGCCGAAGGCCTCGCCCTCAAGTACCACTTCTACTCGTTCAAGCATGGCCACGCGCTCCAGGTCACGGTCGCCACCGCCTACGAAGGCGCGCATGTGCAAACCCTGACCGGGCTCTATCCCGCGGCCGACTGGCACGAACGCGAAGCCGCCGAGATGTTCGGGTTCACCTTCGACGGGCACCCCAACCCGAAGAACCTGTTGCTCGAAGAGGACCTCCACATCCACCCGCTGCTGAAGGCCCACCCCCTTCAGAAGGTGGAGATCAAGCAAGGCATCGAAGCTGGCCCGCCGGGGGTCATTCTCTCATGACGGTTTGGCCAGAGCAGCGCTCACTCGTTGCGGATGTCGAATTCGACACCGTTGATATGACGATCAACATCGGCCCTCAGCACCCCGCCACACATGGCGTGTTCCGCATGGTGCTGACCATCGATGGCGAACTCGTCGTCGATTGCGAGCCGTACATCGGCTACCTCCACCGCGGCCTCGAAAAGCTTTCGGAGAACGCCGACTATCGCCAGGCGATGGGCTGGTGGGACCGTACGGACTATCTCGCCGGCATGGCCTGCGAATTTACCTACTGCCAGGCGGTGGAGAAGCTTGCCGGGATCGACGTGCCGGAGCGCGCCGAGTACATCCGCGTGATGATGACGGAACTCTCCCGGATCAACTCTCACTTCCTCTTCCTCGGGGCGTTCGGCGCGGACGTTGGCTCCTTCGGGACGAGCTTCATCTACGCCTGGCGCGAACGCGAACGCATCTACGATCTCTTCGAAGAAGTCGCCGGGGACCGTATGTTCCCGACCTACTTCCGCATCGGTGGCGTCACGATGGACCTGCCGGAGAACTTCGAATCGCGCGTGCGCTGGTTGCTCGGCAGCATCGAACAGGGCCTCGAAGACCTCGACGGCCTTTTGACCGGAAACGAAATCTTCGTCGAACGCTGTCGCGGGCTAAACCCGATGACGACCGAGCGGGCCATCGCCCTGGGCATCACGGGGCCGTGCCTCCGCGCCACCGGCCTCCCCTGGGACCTGCGCAAGGCTGAGCCGTACGGCATCTACGACCGGATGAAGTTCGATATCCCGACCGGGCGCGAGGGGGACGTCTTCGACCGCTACTTCGTGCGCCTCTCGGAGATGTACCAGAGCGTCAAGATAGTCGAGCAATGCCTGTCTGAAATGCCGAAGAGCGGCCTTATCCTGAACCCGAACCTGCCGAAGACGCTTCGCATCGAGAGCGGTGAGACGTACGTCCGGCACGAGGGTACGAAGGGCGAATACGGCATCTACGCGATGGCCCGGGGCGGGGTCAAGCCGTACCGCATGAAGCTCCGTTCGCCCAGCTTCTGCAATCTCTCCGCGCTGCGGGAGCTCGTCGTCGGTAACTACGTGGCCGACGCTATCATCATCCTCGGCTCGCTCGACATCGTCCTCGGCGAGGTGGACAAATGAGCCGCCGCAATCGTGAATCGCGAATCGTCAATCGCGAATCGGAGGCCAGGCCGTGGTAGACCTCTCCTTCGGCGACACACTCTTCGGTTTCTGGAACTGGGTTGATGCGATCATCCGCATCCTCATCATCGTGATCGCGATGACGGTGATGGTCATCTACCTCACCTACGGCGAACGCAAGGTGGTCGCCCGTTTCCAGCAGCGCCTCGGGCCGACACGAACCGGCCCCGCCGGTCTCTTGCAGGGCATCGCGGACGCCGTGAAGCTCGTCGGCAAGGAAGACATCCGGCCGCATAACGCGGACCGCTGGGTATTCGAGTTCGCCCCGTTCGCGACCTTCATACCGGTCCTCATGACGCTCGTCATCCTGCCCTTCGCGAAGGACTGGGGCGTGCGCAACATGACGCTCGGGCTCTTTTACGTGTTCGCCATCCTCGGCCTGAACATCGTCGGGATCATGATGGCCGGCCTTGGTTCCGGGAATAAATTCGCCCTCTTGGGTGGCATACGCGCCGCGGCCCAGATGATCAGCTACGAAATCCCGCTCGTCTTGAGCCTGCTCTCGGTCGCGATGATTACCGGCACGTTGAACCTCAACATCATCGCGGAACAGCAGGATCGCTACCCATATATCATCCTCCAACCGTTGGCCTTCCTCATCTTCTTCACGGCGATGCTCTCCGAGCTGCACCGCGCCCCGTTCGATATCCCGGTGGCCGAGTCGGAGATTGTGGGCGGCTATTTCGTCGAGTACTCCGGCATCCGCTGGTCCATGTTCCAGCTTTCCGAATACGCGGCGATGTGGGCCTTCACGGTTTTCGGCTCGATCGTCTTCTTTGGCGGCTGGCAGTTCCCCAAGGGCGGCGACTGGGGTTGGGGCTGGCAGCTCGCCCTGACGATGGGTAAGAGCCTGACCTTTATCATCGCCATCATGTGGGTGCGAACGACTGTCCCCCGCCTCCGGATCGACCAGCTGATGAGCTTCTGCTGGAAGATCCTGCTGCCGCTGAGCCTCGTCCAGATCATCGCGAACGCGTTCATCATCGTCTACGGCGGCGAATACTGGCTGCTCTCGCTCACCAGCGGGATTGGCGCCATCGCCCTCGTCGCCATCATTATCAATCGCGCGTTCCGCCGCTCGACGAAGACAACCGGTCTCGTCGGCGCATATCGCTCGCTACAGGTGCCTGCTCCATGAAAGGTCTCATCAAAGGTCTGATGACCACGATGTCCACGGCCGGGCGCAGGCCCGTAACGGTGGAGTATCCGGATGAGAAGCACGTCCTGCCCGTGCGCCAGCGGAGCTTCCCCGTCCTGACCTGGGACTTCGACCACGATGAGCCGTTCTGCACGGGCTGCAACGTCTGTGTCCGCAACTGTCCCGTCGATTGCATGACCGCCGTCATGATCGACAACCCGAAGTACGTCGAGGGCACGAGCAACCGGCGCAAGATCGTCGAGAAGTTCTGGATCGATTACGCGCGCTGCATGCGCTGTAACATCTGCGTCGAAGTTTGCCCGTTCGAAGCCATCGTCATGGACAACACCTGGCAGGGCCACGAACACGCCACCTACGACCGCCGCGACCTCCATATGGATATCGCCGCGCTACTGGAAGTGAGCAAGAAGGGCGACCTCCCGATCCCGTTCCGCCCGCTCGACCGCATCGAACTGATGGAGAAGCTGGAGAAGGGCGAAGCGCCGCCCGAGCTTTCGTTTAAGGGAGCGCGGCCAGAGGCCCGCCAGGAGCAGATGGCGCGTATCGCCCGGGGCGAAGGGGCCGCCATCCAGGAGCGCCCACCGGAGAAGCCGAAGGTGGTGGCCGGGGCCGCCGCGAAGGGCGCCGCGGGCGCGGGCGGCGAAGTTGAGGTCCTGTCCGAATCGAAGATCAAGGCGAAGCGCATGCGCGCCGAGCGTACCGCCAAAGAACTGAGCGAGCGTGGCGAGCCGGTGCCCGCCGAGGTTCTGGCCGACATCGAGAAGTACACGAACATGAAGCCCGGTGTTGCCTACGCGCCCGGCGGTGCGGCCGCTGCTGGTGGGGGCGGGTTCTCGGGCGAGGTGCTCACGGGCCTCAACGCGGACGGCACGATGCGGTTCCCGCCCGGCGTCGGCGACGGGCCGAAGGGCGACCCGAACTCCGCCGAAAAGACAAAGGCCCGGCGCATGCGTGCCGAGCGGCAGTTCAAGGAGCTGACGGCCGCCGGCGAGCCGATCCCTGAAGATATGGCCAAGACGCTCTACGACATGGGGAGCGACCTCGCGCCGGGCGGCCCTATCTGGGCCACGCTCGCCGGGGCGGGCGGCGGTTCGGCGGCTGGAGGCGGAGGTGAGGGCACTTCCGGG
>JANXYE010000137.1 GCA_025350285.1 Chloroflexota bacterium | reverse complement strand
GCCCAGACGGCTGAAAAGTCGCAGATGCGGATGCCCGAAAGCGGCAAGAATTCGTTCACCCAACTACCCCCTCGCCATACAGGTCGTCGATCTCGGTGGGGGCGAAACCAACCGATGTCAGGACGGACCTCGTGTGCTCGCCGAGCATCGGCGCCGCTTGTCGCAGCCGCCACGGCGTTTTCTCCAGCTGATATGGCCGCCCGAGCATCGGGAACTGTCCGAGCGTCGCATGTTCGACCGCGGTCCAGAGCCCGCGCTCCCGGAAGACCGGGTCGTTGGCGATGTCTTCGCCGGTGAACAGCGGAGCGATCGTGGCGTGCACACGGCGCGCCTCGGCCCAGACCTCCGCCCGTGTGTGGCTCAGCATCCACGGGTAGATGACGGCGTCGGCTTCTTCCTTCGCGGCCGGGTTGGCCTGCGTGCGCGGATCCGTCCACTTCGGGTCGTCGAACAGCGGGTCGCCGATCATCTCCGCGAGCCGCTTCCAGTAGTTGCCCGCGGAGGCCGTGACCTCCACGTAGCCGTCCGCGACCGGGTAGATGCCCCCCGCGAGCCCCGCGCCGGAAGATGCTGGCCGGGAGTTCACCCGCCCACCGAAGCGGTAGGCGAGGATGGCCGAGCTGCGCCGATCCACGCTGTTGAGCTGGACCTCGAAGAGGGGCAGCTCGACCCGCTGGCCGATGCCGTGGATCTCGTACGCCGTCACCGCGCCGAGCGCCGCGACGGCGCCCATCGCCCCGCACTGGAACAGCGTCGCCGAGCCGCCGAGCTTCAGCGGCTCACGGTCCGCCGTGCCGTGGCTCCACATCTCGCCGCCCATCGCGTAGAGCACCGTTTCCGAAAGCTGGTAGTCGCGGTACGGCCCCGTGTCCCCGAAGTTCGTGATCTCAAGGATTGGGACATCCTTCCGTTTGCTCAGGCCCTCGTAGGTGAGCCCGAGCCGCTCAGCGACCGCCGGTGGCGAACTGGTCACGACTAAATCGGCCACGGCGGTCAGGCGGTCAAGCACTGTTCCCGCTCCCGCCTTCTTGAGGTCGAGGACCACCGACTCTTTGTTTGTATTCAGTAACTGGTACGTCCCGCTGCGCTCGATGCCCGGCGTGTCCCCAAGCCACGGGCCAAGCCCCCGCGAGCTATCGCCGCCGGGGCGTTCCACTTTGATCACCCGCGCGCCGAGGTCCGCGAGCAGCTTCGTCGCGTACGGGCCGGCGATGTGGCTCGTAAAGTCCAGGACGGTGAGCCCTTCCAGGGCGTCCATAAGCGTCCTCGTTCGTTCGAAGATGGCGTCGAATCTACCCCACGCCGGGCTTTCGTTCAGCGCGCTGTGCGAGAATGGCGCTGTGGACGATCTTTCGGAACTCGGTCAGGCGGCCCTCGCGTATGCTCGCCTGGGGCTGTCCGTCCTCCCCGAACACGAAACCGAAGCGGATGGCCGCTGCTCCTGCGGGTGCTCGTATCCCCGCTGCTGGCGCCGGGCGAAGCACCCGCGTATCCGCCACTGGGAGCGCCGCGCCTCAACGGACGAAACGACGATTTGCCGCTGGTGGACGAAGTGGCCGAACGCGAACGTCGGGCTGGGCGTGGGCCAGGCTGGGCTCGTTGTCCTCGACCTCGACCTTCGTCCCGGCGCGAACGACCAGCCCACGGCCATCGCCGGGCGGTTCGGCGCGCGCGCGCTGGAAACGGTTACGTCGGCGACGGGAGGCGGCGGATACCACCTGCTCTATCGCTTGCCGAAGGGGACCGTGATCGAGACGAGGAAGGACATCCTCGGCCCCGGGCTGGACGTGCAGGCCCGGGACGGCCTCTGCACCCTGCCGCCGAGCCTTCACCCGAACGGCCGCCGCTACGCGTGGCTCGATGGTAAGGCGCCCGGCGAAGTCGAAATCGCCGAACTGCCGCACGCGATAGCCCGTCTCCTCAGCCGCCGTCCGTCCGTTGCCTGGTACCTGAAGATGGCCCCGTACTGGGCCGCCGACCGCCTCGGCCTCTCGCACCCGGCCCGCGAACGGCTGCGCACCATCGAGCGACGGCTCGGCTCGATCGGTGGGCGCTGAGGTGTCGCCGCTCGAAGCGCTCGCTGCCGAGGTGACCCACTGCCGCCGCTGCCCGCGTCTCGTCGCCTGGCGCGAACAGGTCGCGTCGGAGAAACGCGCGGCCTACCGCGAGTGGGACTACTGGGGCAAGCCCCTCGCCGGCTTTGGCGACCCCGAGGCCGAACTGCTTATCGTCGGCCTTGCGCCGGCCGCGCACGGTGGGAACCGCACCGGCCGCTTCTTCACTGGAGACCGCTCCGGCGATTGGCTCTACGGCGCGCTCTACCGGGCCGGCTATGCTAACCAGCCAACGAGCGCCCACCGCGACGACGGACTCGAACTGAGCGGCGCGTTTGTGACCGCGGCCGTGCGTTGCGCCCCTCCCGCGAATAAGCCGCTCCCCTCCGAGCGCGACGCCTGCGCGCCGTTCTTCGAACGCGAGTACGCGCTGCTCCGGAACGTCCGGGTTGTCGTGCCGCTCGGCGGGTTCGCCTACGAGGCTCTGGCTCGGCTCACGGGGCTCAGGTCCCGGCCAAAATTCGGCCACGGCGTCGAGGCCCAACTCCCAGACGGCCGCATCGCCGTCTGCTCCTACCACCCGAGCCAGCAGAACACCTTCACCGGGAAGCTGACCGAGCCGATGTTCGACGCCGTCTTCACCCGCGCCCGCGAACTGGCCATACCGTCCCCGGCGCCCGTCTCCCCCTCGCCCGCGAAGTCGGGAGAGAGGGCCGGGGGTGAGGGCTAAGAGCTCTTCCTGCCGAACCGCAGCCATTTCGAAAGCGGGTTCGGGCGGGACTCCTTCTTCTCTTCCGGCCCGTCGAAACCCCGTCCACAGCCCAGGCAGTACGCATAGACGTTCAGATTGTCCCGCCCACACCACTTGCACTTCCGCATCTTGCCCTCCTTGCTTCTCCCTCAGTGTATCGAACCCCGTCGCTACCGGAACTTTCGCGCGGCGAGGATCGGCCATTGTTCGAGCACCTCGTCGCCTCGCCGGAGGTTATAGACATCGTGCAGGTTCAGGGTCGTGTCGCCGTGGCTCGGAAGCAGCTCAATCTTGTCGCCGGGCCGCAACGCCGCGAACCCTTCGCCAACCAGATGCGCGTGCTCTTCGGAAAGGCCTCGCACCTGGATCCGGCCATCGATCGAAGCTGGCATGCCGAATTCGCCGGTCAGCGACTTCAGCCCCGCGTCGCAGACGGCGTACCGCTCATGCACCGAAACGACGGTCGTGAGGAGCGTGAGCGCCGATTCGAAGACGCCGGGCATCACCGCCTGGTAGCGGCCGTCCATGAACACGTACGAGCCGGCCTGTACCTCGGTCACCCCCGGCCAGTCCCCAGCGATGGCGAACGTCCCCGTCCCTGCCACGGACACGATCTCCGGCGGGAAACCGGCTTCCGCCAGCGCTTCAACGTGCCGGTCGATGATCGCCAGGGCGGCGCTCCCCTTGTCCCGGCGCTCCTCCTCGGTCGGGAGCAGCACCGCGTGGCCCTCGTAGCCCATGATTCCCCGGTAGCGGATGCCCGACTCTTCCAGGAGACCGGCCAACCGGACCGTCTCGGCCGGGTCACCGGTACCGCAGCGGTGCATACCGCTATCCACTTCGATGATCGCGCTCGCCTCCTGGCCGGAGCGTTTGGCGCCCTCCGCCAGTTCGCGGATATTGAACTCGGACTCGATCGCCACGGTGATCTCCGCGCCGCGGGCGAGCAGCGCCATCAGCCGGTCGATCTTCTGGCGCCCGACCACCTGGTTTGCCATCAGGATCGGGCCAAGCCCGGCATCTACGAGGACCTCGGCCTCCCCGAGCTTCGCGACGGTGATGCCGATCGCCCCGGCCGCCAGCTGCCTGCGTGCGACTTCTGGCGTCTTCGGCGTCTTGAAGTGCGGGCGAATCTTCGCCGAGCGGCTTGCGAAGTGAGCGGCCATAGTCGCGATGTTGCGCTCCATCGCGTGGTAGTCGAGGAGCAGGCAGGGCGTGTCGAGTTCGGAGACCTTCATCGCCGCCAGTCTACCGGGCCAGCGAACTCAACGCGCGTCCGAGCGAGACTCAGCGCTCACGTGCATGCGAACGGATTTCGTCGGGCGCCTCAGGACGCGACGAAATCCGCCAACGTTCTCCCCTCGCCCGTCGTTCCGGGGACAGGAGGAGAGGACCCATCGCCCGGGTCGTTGGTCGTAGTGGTCGATACCGAGGTGGGCGTAAGGGGTGTGGGTGCGGAGGACGGCTGGCTCGCTGCTTGCGCTGTCACATTCGTCGCCATGGAGTCCACCGGAAGCT
>JANXYE010000133.1 GCA_025350285.1 Chloroflexota bacterium | reverse complement strand
CCGTCGTCCTCGCGGCCGGCGATAGCGGCATCCTCCTGCACGAGGCGGTCGGGCACGGCCTCGAGGCGGACTTCAACCGCAAGGGCACGAGCAACTACAGCAACCGCATCGGCGAACTGGTCGCCAGCGAGCATGTGACCGTCGTCGATGACGGGCGCATCCCGAATTCGCGCGGGTCGATCAACATCGACGACGAGGGCAACGAAACGCGGCGGAATGTCCTCATCGAAGGCGGCGTGCTGCGCGGGTATTTGCAGGACCAGATCAGCGCGCGACATTTCGGATTGCAATCTGCGGGCTCCGGGCGGCGGGAGACCTTCAAGCATTACATCATGCCGCGCATGACGAACACGTTCATGCTGCCCGGCCAGAGCGCGCCGGAGGACATCATCCGGAGCGTGGAAAAAGGGCTCTATTGCGTGTCCTATTCGGGCGGCCAGGTGAACATCTCGAACGGCGACTTCGTCTTCTCGGTGACCGAGGCGTACATGATCGAGAACGGGAAGATCAGCGCCCCGGTGCGGAACGCGACGCTCATCGGGAACGGGCCAGACGTGATGCGGAACGTGGCGATGGCTGGTCACGACTACCAGCTTTCGGACGGCCGCTGGATGTGCGGCAAGGATGGCCAGTCCGTGCCAGTGGGCGTTGGGATGCCGACGGTGCTCGTCTCCGGGATCACGGTCGGGGGCACGCGGGTTGGCTAACGAATCTGGGATCCTCGAAACGGCCCGCCAACTGGTGCGACTCGCGACGGCCGCCGGGGCCGAACAGTGTGACGTGTACGCCGTCCGCTATGACGAAACAGAGGTCACGGTGCGGCTTGGCGAGATCGAGAAGCTCGTCGAAGCAGGTTCCCGTTCGCTCGGCCTGCGGGTGATCACGGGCGGGCGGACGGCCGTCTGCAGCACCTCCGACTTCAGTGAGGCGGCGCTGGAACGGCTGGCGAAAGACACCGTGGAACTGGCGCGCATCTCCGCGCCGGACGAGTTCGCCGGATTGCCGGATCCGGAGATGCTCGCGCGGACGGGCGGGGGCGAACTCCAGCTTTACGACGAAGCGGTCGGGGCCTTGACCACCGAAGAGAAGATCCGCATCGCCGTAGCCTGCGAGGACGCGGCCCGCCGCTACGACTCCCGTATCACGAATTCAGATGGCGCGAGCATCGCGACACGCTCGGGCGAGACGGCGCTCGCGAATTCGCTGGGGTTCGCTTCCTCGTACCCATCTACCCTGGTCCAACTCGCCGTCGAGGTCATGGCCGACGATGCCGACGGCAAGAAGCGCAACGCCTACTGGTTCAGCTCAGAGCGGATGCTTCACCGCCTGTTGGACCCGGAGGAAGTCGGGAGGATCGCGGCCAGGCGGGCGCTCGACCAGCTCGGCGCGCGCAAGGTCGCAACGAAAGAGGTCCCGGTCGTGTTCGAGCCAATGACGGCCGTGGCCCTGATGGGCGACCTCGCGGGCTGCATGTCCGGGTCGGCGCTTTACCGTGGCGCGACCTTCCTGGCGCAGCGCAAGGGCGAGGCGATCGCCTCGAAGCTGGTGACAATGACCGATGACGCGACGGCGCCCGGGCGGCGCGGTTCGCGGCCGTTCGATGGCGAAGGCGTGACCGGGCGGCGGAACGTGCTCGTAGACCAGGGCGTCTTCCGCGCGTTTCTGTTCGACAGCTATACCGGGCGGCGCACGGGGAACCAGACGACGGGCAGCGCCGGACGGGGGGTGGAAAGCCTGCCTTCGCCCGTGACTTCGAACCTCGTCTGGGAGGCGGGCGCGACCCCGGCCGAGGAGATCGTGGCCGGGGTGAAAGAAGGGCTGTACGTGCGGGCGCTGATGGGCTTCGGCTTCAACCCCACGACGGGCGACTTCTCGCGCGGGGCGGGCGGGTTCTGGATTGAGAACGGACGCATCGCTTACCCGGTGACGGAGGTGAACATCTCGGGGCAGATGCCAGAGATGCTGGCGAACATCGACGCCGTCGGCGACGACCTCACCTGGTTCGGCGGGGCGGCGGCGCCGACGGTGCGGATCGCGAAGATGATGGTGTCGGGGACGTAAAGCTACCGCGGCAGGGCGCGGACGGACGCCAGGTAGGCGGTCATCTTGCGTTCCAACTCGTTCGGATAGGCGAAGCCGAGTCGATCGGCGACTTCGCGAGCGACCGTGCAGAACAACCGGTTGGCCTCTTCCAGCGCTCGCCAATTGTCTTCCAGGTCGGATCCGACGAATGTGCGCTCGATAATGTTCCATGTCGGCGCGTCGAAGCGCGTCTTGAGGCCGCGCCCGATCCTCCCGGGCTTGAACGTCCAACCCGTATCTATCGCCACTCGCCACTCCAGCATCCGTCTCAGGAGGTCGAGCTTCATCACTACATCGAACGCGTACTTCGCCGGGAATAGGTCGTCGCGCCAGAGGCTCTTCGCGACGTACTGGCTTTCCCACCAGAACTCCTCGACGAGATCTCGGTACTCATCGGCTGTTGGGGGTCGGAGCACG
>JANXYE010000112.1 GCA_025350285.1 Chloroflexota bacterium | reverse complement strand
AACGCGTTGGTACTGACGTTCGCGACGGTGACGCGCAGGCGGGCGCCGCCATCGATGAGGATGGCGTTGGTCGGCACGAAGTCCGGGAGGTTCGCGGCCTGGGTAGGCGCGGGAGTCACCGTCGGCGTGGTGGGCGTAGTGGGTGACGTTGTGGCGGAGACGGACGGCGTGGGGCTGGCGTCGCGGACAGGGATGTTCGTAAGCGGTTCGGTCTCCTGGACGGCGGTGTGCTTGACCCAGCGGCCACCGTCGGTGTCGATCAGGAGCCACTGGGAATCGGCGGTGCGGCCGATGATCGTGACTTCCGTCCCGGGCGTGAGGGTGCCAGCGCGGTCGTACTGTTCGCCGGGGCCTGTGCGGAGGTTCACATCGGCGACGACCTTGCCCTTCACGGTTATGGCGGCCTGCGTGTCTTCTTCGATGATGGTCAGCTTTATCTTGTCGGTGTCTTTGGTGACGGCGCCGCCAGCAAGGATGGCGCGGACGAGAACGGTGTATTCGCCCCGGCGGTCGAATTTCGCGCGCAGGGCGGCGGTGTAGATGGTGCCGGTGGCGGGCACGGTGGCGTTCAGCTGGTCCACGATTCGGCCATCGACGAGGAGCTGGAAGGTCTCCACGGGCTGGTTGGCGCTGGCGCTGGCGGCGACATCGACCTGCTGGTTCACCTTGAAGCGATCACCGCCTCGGGGCGAGGTGATCGCGACAGTGAGGGCGGTGGCAGGGGTCGGGGCAACGAAAGGCTTGTTGTCGTCGCCGGAGTTGGCGACGACGGAGTAAAGGAGATAGATGGCGCCGGCGCCAATGAGGATGGCGAGGGCGACAAACGCGTAGAAGAGTGGCTGGCGAGCGGGTGCATCGTCGTCGCGGTACTGGCGAGCCTGGTAGTAGGTGACTTCTTCACCGATGTACGGCTCGTCGTAGCCGCCATCTTCGGGCAACTGTTCGTCGTAATCCTGGGACGCGTCGATGACGTCCTCGTCGTAGGCGGGCGGCTCGGGAGCACGCGGCCGTGGCGGTGGCGGCGGGTAGTTTGCACCGATAACCGGCTCATCGTCCGGGTCCGGACCGTACGGTTCACTCATGGGGTATGAAGAAGGCCACCTGTCGGATTATCCGGGCGGGCTCGCGTTGCGAGCAAGGTACGGGTATGCGTGGGTTGACGGGCTCGCTGGAGTCCGGTCAGGGCTTGCGCGCGGCCGAGCTTGGCTTCGGCGTTGGCGATGATTTCACGCGTTTGGTCGATCATGTCGGGGCTTACGCTCACGCTGGTCATGCCCCATTCGACCAGCTTTTCGGTTACTTCCGGGTAGACGCTGGGCGCCTGGCCGCAGATAGAGACGGTGATGCCGCGGCGGCGGGCGGTCGCGACGGCCGTCTGGATGGCGAGCATGACGGCTTCGTTGCGTTCGTCGAAGGTCTCGGCGAGCTTTTCGCTGTCACGGTCGATGCCGAGGATGAGCTGGGTAAGGTCGTTGGAGCCGATGGAGATGCCGTCGATGCCGACATCGACGAACTTGTCGAGGATGAGGACGTTGCTCGGGACTTCGACCATCATCCAGAGCTTGAAGTCGTCGCCGCGGATAAGGCCCTGTTCGGCGAGAAGCTGCTTCACGCGGGAGAGTTCTTTCGGGGTGCGGACGAAGGGGACCATCACGTAGAGGTTGGTATACTCGGCGCGGACCTGCTTGATAGCGTCGATTTCGAGCTTGAAGACATCGGGTTCGGCAATGTAGCGGCTGGCGCCGCGGAAGCCGATCATCGGGTTTTCTTCGCTGATTTCGTGCTGGGCGCCGCCCTTGAGGTTGGCGTATTCGTTGGTCTTGAAGTCGGTGAGGCGGTAGACGACGGGGCGGGGGGCGAATGCGCGGCAGAACTCGGAGATGCCGGCGGCCAGTTGGCGGGTGTAGTCGTGCGGGCGGCCTTCTTCGATGAACTGCTTCGGGTGGGTGCCGATCTGGGCGACGATGAATTCGGCGCGAAGGAGGCCGACACCATCGACGTTGCGCTTGGCGACGCGCTCGGCGAGTTCGGGTTCGGCGAGGTTCACGTAAAGGCGGGTGGTGGTCTTGAGGGTGGCCGATTTGGCATAGCGGTCTTCCTGGCGTTTGGCCCAGGCGACGCGGGTTTCGGCACGGCCATCGTGGACGTTGCCCTTTGCGCCATCGACGGTGACGAGGCGGTTCTCTGCGAGCGCCGTCGTCGCCTTGCCCGCGCCGACGACGCAGGGGATGCCGAGTTCGCGGCTGACGATGGCGGCGTGACAGGTGCGCCCGCCGCGCTCGGTGATGATGGCCGAGGCGCGCTTCATGGCGGGGACGAAGTCCGGGGTGGTCATCTCCGCGACAAGGACATCGCCGGGCCGCACGATATCGATGTTGTGCGGGTCGTGGACGACGCGTACGGGGCCGACGCCGACGCCAGGGCTGGCGGGCTGACCGCTGAGGATGATGGGTGCGGGCTCTTCGACCTCTTCGAAGTCGTCGCCAGAATCGGTGCGCATGGTCGTCACGGGGCGGGATTGGACGAGGTAGAACTTCCCGCCTTCGAAGGCCCATTCCATGTCCTGGGCGGAGCCGTAGTGGGCTTCGACGTTCTTGCCGATGCGGGCGAGTTCACGGATCTGGGCGGCCGTGAGCTTCTGCTGATCGACGAGCGCGGCGGGCACGGGCGTCCAGGCGTTCGCATCTTCGTGGCCGCCGTTCGACGTGGCGGAGCGCGTGATCTGGCGGTCCTGGGGGGCGTGCGTGGCGCTGATGAGCTGGAGCGACTCTTTCTGGACAATGTAAAGATCAGGAGAGACTTCGCCGGAGACGATAGCCTCGCCGAGGCCGTAAACGGCCTCGATTGTGATTTTGGTGGGGTCCGAGGTGACCGGTTCGACGGTGAACATAACGCCTGAGATTTCGGACTGAACCATGCGCTGGACGGGGACGGCGATCCCGACCTTGACGTGGTCGTAGCCGGCCTCTTCGCGGTAGAAGATGGCGCGGCCTTCGAAAAGGGA
>JANXYE010000061.1 GCA_025350285.1 Chloroflexota bacterium | reverse complement strand
TCACCTAAGGGCCGAAAAGGCCTCGATTCGCGAGAAGGCTGACACTCAAGACCCCCATGTTATGAACATAAGTGCGTAGTTATGGATTAAACCGACAGGCTCCTAGCCGCGAGTGGCGAACGAGCGGTCCGTTCACGCCCGTGGCATCTCTGAGTCGCCGTACAAATCTGACGCCATCGTAGCCCGATTGCCGGGCCAGAATCAGTAGCCCGGCGGCCGGCGGAAGCCGCCGAGCACCTCGCTCGCGAGGCGGGCGAAGGCCAGTGTCGACCGGTCTTCAAGAAAGTTACCGATGACCTGGATGCCAACCGGGAGACCGGACTGCGTCAGTCCGACGGGGATGACCGTCGAAGGCAGAAGCGCGCCACCAACGAGGCCCGTCCACGTCGTCATTTCGAGATACGGCCGGTCCGCGCCGTTCACGCGAAAGTTGCGGGTGCGGAAGTCGCCCTCCTGCATGTGCGGGAAGGCGGTGGTCAGCATGACCGGCGCGAGCAGGACATCGAACTGGCGGAAGAACGTGGCCCACTGGCGGCGCATCTTCTGGCGGAGTTCGTCCGCGGCTATCACCTCGCGGTGCGAGATCTCGGCGCGTGTCCCCGGCGAAATGGCCGCCTGGATAAGTGGGTTGAACACATCGACCGCTTCCTTGAGGGAGAAGCCCGGCCGCGCGGCACGGTCGATCCCGACTCCCGCTCGCTCCAGCGTGCAGGCGGCTTCGTTGTGGACGGCCAGCATGGCCTCGTCGCTCGGGCAGAAGGGGTCTTCAAGCCAGGCCGCGACGCGGAAGTCGCGCAGGGTCGCGTGGCGGGCGGGCGGCAGTTCCAGCTTCCAGCCGATGACGTCCAGTTCGTCGGGCCCGGCGATAACGTCGAGCGCCAGTTCGAGGTCGTCCACGCCGCGGGCCAACGGGCCGTTGACGTTGATGTCGCGCTTATGCAGGCTGCCGGGCTGGTTAGGGATGTGGCCACGTTCGGGCACGATCCCCCACGAGGGTTTGTGTCCGAACACTCCGCTGTGGTGGGCGGGCAGGCGGATGGAGCCGCCGATATCGCTCCCGAGGTCGAGCGGCGTCATGCCCGCGGCGAGCGCCGCGGCCGCCCCGCCGGAGGAGCCGCCCGGCGTGCGCGAAAGGTCCCAGGGGTTGTTCGTGGTCCCATAGACGGCGTTGTAGGTCTGTCCATCAAGCGTCTGGAGCGGCGTGTTCGTTTTCCCGAAGACGATGGCGCCGGCGGCTTTGAGCCGTGCCACGGCCAGGGCGTCGCGGTCCGGGACGTACTCGGCGAGGAGCGGGTCGCCGCAGGTCGTGACGATGCCCTCGGTTTCGAAGCAGTCTTTGATAGTGATCGGGAGGCCGTGAAGTGGGCCGAGCCACTCCCCGCGAGCGGCCGCCTCGTCGGCCGCGGCCGCTCCCGCGCGGGCGCGGTCGGCGTCGAGAGCGACGACGGCGTTGACGGCCGGGTTGTGGGCGGCCACGCGTGCGAGATAGAGGTCGAGCATTTCGCGGCTCGATACCTCCTTGCGGCGTAGGGCCGAGGTGATCTCCGTGGCGGTTGAGTACGCGTCGATGGTCATGGCGAAGCCTCCGTGAGGCGAGATTCTACATCGTCCGCGCTACAGCCAAACGAGCCACGGTGGTACCTTCGGCGGCGATGCAGGTGGACGCGGTGATCGTTGCGGCCGGCGCCTCGGCGCGCTTCGGAAGCGAAAAGCTCGCGGCCGAATTCGGCGGGCATCCGGTGCTGTGGTGGACGTTGTCGGCGTTCCAGGCGAGCGACGCCATTTCCCGAATCATTGTGGTGACCGCCGAGGAGCGAATCGAAGAAGTTCGCGAGTTGGCGAAGGAGGCGGCCCCGAAATGTGACACCGTTGTCCGTGGCGGACCGCGACGCCGGGACAGCGTGGAGGGGGGACTGCGGGCATCCAGGTCGCGTTATGTCGCTATTCAGGACGGCGCCCGCCCTTTCGTTACCCCCGCGCTCATCGCGGCGACGGTCGCGGCGGCCGAAGGGAAGGCGGGAGCAATCCCGGCGGCGCCTCTGACGGATACGGTGAAGGAGGTTCGCGACGGGATGATCGTCGGCCACCCGGACCGCTCCTTGTTGCGCGCCGTCCAGACTCCGCAGGTGGTTTTGCGCCAGGCGTGGCTGGATGCGGCGGCGACGAGCGACAACGATGAGACGGATGACGGCGCGATGCTGAGCCGGCTTGGTCTCGAATGTGTCGCGGTCGAAGGCGAGCCGGACAACATCAAGGTGACGCGGCCAATCGACCTCATCCTGGCCGAAGCGATCCGGAACGCACGGGGTAGGCGATGATCCGGGTCGGAATCGGCGAGGACCTGCACCGGATCGATGACGGCCGGACGCTCGTGCTTGGCGGCGTGATCATCGAGGAAGGACCCGGATTGGCGGGCCACAGCGACGCGGACATCCTCCTGCACGCGATTACCGACGCCCTGCTGGGTGCGGCCGCGCTCGGCGATATTGGGCAATACTTCCCCCCGAACGACCCGCGCTACGCCCACGCCGATAGCGCGGACTTCCTGCGCAAGGCCCTCCAGCTCGCGCGCGATGCCGGATGGGACCTCGTGAACGTCGATTCGACGGTCCGGACAGAGCGGCCAAAGCTGCGCCCGTACATTGAGCACATGCGCGAACGGATCGCGGAGATTGCGGGCCTGGCCGTAGAGCAGGTAGCCGTGAAGGCGAAGACTTCCGAGGGCCTCGACGCGGTGGGCCGCGGTGAAGCGATGTTCGCGACCGCGGTGGTGCTCATCGAACGGGCCTGACGCCGGGCGGTTGCGATGGGGGTGGGACGGCCACGTCACTCTGGTGTGACCCTCGCGCTACCAGGTGGGCATCAGCTGGAGAGTGGTACCCCCGCCGGGAATCGAACCCAGGCGCATGGTTTAGGAACTCGCTCTCGCGCATCCGTGAACGGCTGCTGCCGTCCGTACCGGGTTCGGCGCACGTTTCGTGGTACGCCAGCGTCCGGCATCGTCCGTGACAATCGTTGTCAGAAACGTTGTCCGGAGCGTGACTGTCTACGGCAAACCGTCCGCTTCGCGGGAGTCCTGCGCGAGCCGACGCTCGTGGCCGTCGCGGGTCAAGCAAGTGGTAACATCGCGATGGTTTCCGGCATGACGAAGGTATCGCTCTCGGTCCCGCTACTACTTGCCCTTGGCGGACTGGTTGTCGCACTCGTAGCGATAGCCGTCCTCGGCACGGCCCTTGCCGTGCGGGGCAACCCACAAGCGGTCTATCCCGCGACCGCTCCACCGACGGAAGCAGCGGCCAGTCCGTCAACGACCGCCACGGCCACGTCTAGTAGCACGTCCGTACCCACTTCGACCGCGACGCTCGCGCCTTCGCCAACTCCCACGCAGGTCTTCCCGACAGCATTCCCCCCTACGGCGACCTCGACTAACGCGGTCGAGGCGCCAGCGAGTAGGCCGGCGGCCACGGTGAATGTCGCACCCACTCCCACCGCAATGAC
>JANXYE010000053.1 GCA_025350285.1 Chloroflexota bacterium | reverse complement strand
GGCTTCGACAAGGTATTCGTCCGCGCAAAGGGCGCCTGGCTCTGGGACCAGGACGGCCGCCGCTACCTCGACTTCCTCGGCGGCTACAGCGTCATGAACGTCGGCCGCAACAACGACCGCGTGAAGCGCGCACTCATCGATTGGCTGGAGCAAGACGGCGCGAGCATGGTCCAGATGGAGGGCAGCGCCCTCGAAGCGCTCGTCGGCGAAAAGCTCGCGCAGATCACCCCCGGCGACCTCGACACCTGCTTCTTCACGAACAGCGGCTCCGAAACCGCCGACGTCGCACTCAAGTTCGCGCGCAAAGCGACCCGCAAGCCGCGCGTCCTCTACATGCAGTCCGGCTTCCACGGGCTCACCTACGGCTCGCTCAGCATCTCCGACGACCAGTCCTGGCGCGAAGGCTTCCAACCATTCGTCCCCGGGGTCACGAAAATCCCCTGGAACGACCTTGATGCGCTCGAACGAGAGCTCACGAAGGGCGATGTCGCCTGCCTGATGATGGAGCCCATCCAGGGCGAGGCCGGGGTGCGCATCCCTTCGGATAACTACCTGCCCGAGGCGTTGCGGCTCCTCCATGCCCACGGAGCGCTCCTCGCCGTCGATGAAATCCAGACGGGCTTTGGCCGCACCGGCCGCTGGTTCGCGGTCAACCACTGGGATGTCCAACCAGACATTATGTGCGTTTCGAAGGGCATGTCCGGCGGCTACATCCCGGTCGGAGCAGTCATCACGACGCGCAGGATCTTCGACAAGGTGTACGAAGACCTGCGCCACGCCGTCTGCCAGACGAGCACCTTCGGCGGCAACGCGATGGCCATGACCGCCGCTCTTGCCACCATCGAAGTCATGCAGGACGAGGGAATCGTCGAGCACTGTGCCCGCGTCGGCGCCGACCTCCAGGGCCGCCTCCAGGCGCTCGCTTCACGCTTCGAACTGATCAAGGAAGTGCGCGGCAAGGGGCTCATGATCGGCATCGAGTTCGGCGAGCCGAAGTCCCTCAAGCTCAAGGCTGGCTGGAAGCTCGTGCACCACGCCAACGAGGGCCTCTTCGGCCAGATGATCTCCATCCCGCTCATGCGTGACCACGGGATCATCACCCAGGTCGCTGGCCACAACCTCGATGTGCACAAGCTAGCCCCGCCCCTGACCATCGGTACGGAAGAGATTGACTACTTCGTGCACGCCTACGAAAAGGTCATGGTGGACCTCCACAAGTTCCCCGGGCCCGTGTTCGACCTGGCCACGACGATGCTCAAGAACGGCCTCAGCTGGTAGCCGAACCAGCGAAAACCTGCTCCATTGGGGCCACGGACACCCCCAAGTGCGCCATGTCTACTCCCCTCGCCCGCGAAGTCGGGAGAGGGGCGGGGGGTGAGGGCACAAAACCGTTTGGTGGCCGGCTTCGAACGTGATACGCTGGTTGCGGTTTCCTCGTTCCATCGTCTTCATCCGCAGGGCCTCGTTTCCACTGGTGCTCGGTCGACCGACGGGATCCAATTCACCCAAGGAGGTCGTCGAGTGCCTTACACCGACAAAACCATCACGTGCAGCGATTGCGGCACCCCGTTCACGTTCACCGCTGGTGAACAAGAGTTCCACGCGTCCAAGGGGTTCAGCAATGAACCTCGCCGGTGCACCAACTGCCGCGGAGCCCGTCGCGAAAGCGGCGGAGGTGGCGGTGGTGGCGGCGGCTTCGGTGGCGGCGGTTCCCGTGAAATGTTCACGGTCACCTGCTCGTCCTGCGGCAAGGATGCCCGCGTGCCGTTCGAACCCCGTGGCGACCGCCCGGTCTACTGTAGCGACTGCTTCAAGCCCGCACCCCGCACTGGCGGCGGCGGCGGGTATAGCGGCGGTGGCGGCGGTGGATACAGCGGCGGCGGCGGTGGTGGCGGCTATGGTGGCGGCGGCGGCGGAAGCCGTGGCGGTGGCGGCGGAAGCCGCGGCGGCTACGGTGGCGGCGGCGGTGGCCGCGACCGCCTCTACTAGCCTTCGCAACCCCGCATCCACATGCGGGAAGCGCTAGAACCACGGGGAGCAGGGCCACAACAACGGCTCTGCTCCCCGTCAACCTATCACCACGATCCTCAGGAGGGACGCATGGCAAAAAAGGAAGGTATCGAAGTCGAAGGTACGGTAACTCAACCGCTCCCGAACGCTTTCTTCCGGGTCGAACTGGCCAACGGCCACGAAGTCCTTGCCCACATCAGCGGCAAGATCCGCAAGAACTACATCAAGATCCTCACCGGCGACCGTGTCCTCGTGGAGCTCTCTCCTTACGACCTGACACGCGGGCGCATTACCTACCGCTTCAAATAGCGCGCTCCCGACCCCCGGCAACCCAGGCCGCTTTGGCTCTCCCGCGGATGATGCATCGCTCTCCGCGGATTACGAAAGCCGCCCGCGCCTCAGCGACGCGGACGGCTCGGTCTGGGCGAATGTCCGCGACCTACGCCGGGACAAGTTCCTTTTCGCGGGATTCCACACGCCCCTTGGCGCGCGCCGGCTTCACCTGGATGTCCGCTTCCGTGAACGTTTTCGTCCAGCAGGCGAATTCGAGCAGGATGCCGTTCGGGTCCATGAAATAGACCGAACGCACGAAGACGCCAGGGTGCAACGTCGCCGTCACACCACGCGGCGAGTCGTCGTGGTTCACGATCGGCGTCGGGTTCAATCCCTTCGCCTTCAGCTTGCCCACGTATTCCTCGAACTTGTCTTCTGGAACATCGAAGGCGACGTGATTCATCGACGCGATGGCAGTCACAAGGTCGCCCCGGCCCGGCGCCGCGGCTGGGGAGGCGATTCCCGGAGCCACTTCGGGCGCACCCGGGAACCAGAAAAACGCCAGTCCATCCCCGTTACCGATATCGAAGAAGAAGTGCTGGCCCATGTTCCCAGGCAGTTCGATCGTTTTCGTCATAGGCATGCCGAGGACATTCGTGTAGAAGTCCACCGTCTCTTCCATGTCCCTGCAGACGAGAGCAAGGTGGTTGATGCCCTGGATCTTGAACTCCTTGTTTTCGCGATCTGGCTGTCGCATCGTATCCCCCAGCGGCCAGCGGCCGTTTCGTTGTCAGCTAGCCTACATCCCCCCGCAAGAAAAGCGAACCCCTATCCCACGCGATTGGGTGGCCGTCAGATTCTTGCGTGGGTCGGGCGTGGCACGGGCGTGAACGAAACCGCTCGTTCACCAGTCGCGGCTAGGATTGCCGCCCGCCGACTCGGACCCACGTCGCCAATCCTGGCCGCGACGGATGCGCAGCGGTCTCTCCAGAGAGCCCGCAGCCGAGCGTGCCGAATCCCGGTACACATCCCCAGCGCCGCAACAATCTGGAATCCTGGCGCCAGTGGCGAACGAGGGGTGCGATTCAAAGTTTTGCGGTGGCACATGGATGACGTGGCCGTGCTGGGCGAGGAGGAAATCCGTGCTCCCCCTCGCCCGCGAGGTACGAAGTCGGGAGAGGGGGCCGGGGGGTGAGGGCCGCGCACCGAACGCTGACTTTCGTCATTGAATCCTAGGAGTGCGGCCGGGAATGGGCCATTTTGGCGAAGCGGTGCTGTGATGAGCGGTGGGGCGGAGCCGGGGCCGATGAGCGGTGCACGAGTCCCACGAGCGGCCAGGGCGGGGTTGGCGGGAGCGGTGAGACGATACAGAGGCGGTAAGAGCGAGGATAAGGGCTCCTTCGAGCAACGTTTGACGATTGCCGGC
>JANXYE010000040.1 GCA_025350285.1 Chloroflexota bacterium | reverse complement strand
GCCACCGCCCTTCCTGGGCCAGCCGCCCGACATGGCGTCCCTACCGGTGGAGATGTTGCCTGTCTTCCGCCACTTCTTCTGCCTCGGAGTGCTGCCGTCTGCCGAGCCGACACTCATCACCGGCAACCCGGCGAGCGCCGGGGTCGCCCGAGGGACGGCCCGGGTCATCCACACGCTCGCCGAGGCCGAGCGACTGCAGCCGGGCGATGTGCTCGTCTGCCCCACTACGGCTCCGCCGTGGACCCCGCTCTTCGCGATCGCTAGTGTAGTGAATCACAATTAGGTTTAGTTTGCGCCACGCCCCGCAGGGTGGGCGTCAGATTTGCACAAGGGCAGGGAACCCCGTTCGACCGCATCTCGACCGCCCGGCTGCGGGCTCACTGGAGAGACCGCTCCGTATCCGTCGCGGCTACGATTGGCGCTTGCGTGCCTCTTGATTCGCGATGCCAATCCTGGCCGCGAGTGACAACGAGCGGTTCCTTGTCTCCGCGCCATGCTTGAGCCTCCGCAAAAATCTCACGGCCACCCCGGCCCGCAGCAACCGCGCGAGGCCGGCGCGCAGCCGACTTCAAGCGCGAGCCAATTGTGATTCACTACACTAGTGGAACTCGGTAGTCGGTACTCGGTACTCGGTACTCGGCACTCGGTACTCGCCGAGGCTTGACCTGCCTCGGATGCGTGGCCATTGTGGGGGCTCACGGGAGCAACCATTCGCTACGCACGAACCAATGAACTGCGTGGAGCCAGCCTTGTCTCCATCGCGCCAGCGGCGGCATCTGCCTCCGCGCTCGCCAATCCACAGTTTCGCCTGCTCTTCATTGGCAACGTCGTCACGATGTTCGGCTTCGGGATGATGCAGGTGGTCCAGGGCGTGTTGGCCTTCGATCTCACCGGGACGAACCGCTCCGTGGGTTTCGTGGGCATGGGCATGGGTATCCCGATGTTGCTGCTTGGTCCGGTGGGGGGTGCATTGAGCGACCGCATGTCGAAGCGGATGCTCCTCACCTTGGGCCAGTCCATCGTTGGTGTTGCCTTCTTCCTCGTCGGTCTCCTCACCGTCTTCGAGATCATCACGATTTGGATGCTTGCCGGAATGACGCTCCTGATGGGCTGCGCCTTCGCCATGCTCATGCCGGCGCGGCAGGCCTGGGTGGGTGATCTGCTCCGGGGTCCTGCGCTGACGAACGGCGTGGCCCTTCAACAACTGGCCATGAACGGGACACGCATCGTTGGTCCGCTGGCGGCGGGCGGATTGATCGCCTTGCCGGCCTTCGGGATCGGCGGCGCCTACATGGTGATGGCGAGCTTTTTCGTGGTCTCCACGGGGTTGCTGTTCTTGATGCAATCGACACGGCCACGGCACGACGCGCATGCCACATCGGTCTTCGGCGATCTGGGCGCCGGGCTGCGGTACACCTGGCGGGCGGCGGACGTGCGCCTGCTGATGCTCATGTTTGTGGGCGTCGTCCTTACCGCCTTTTCCTACCAGCAGCTCATGCCGGGGCTTCTCGAAAACGAGCTTGGGCAGCCGGCGAACCGCGTTGGCGTGCTCTACGGAGCGACCGCCGTGGGGGGAATCATCCTCACTCTCTTCCTCACGCGGCGGGGCGTGGGGTCGAACCCGGCAACCGTGATGCTTATCTGCGGCGCGGGGCTCGCCGGGGCCGTCGTCCTGCTCGCGCTTTCGCCCACGTTTTCGGTGGCACTGGGGGCCGGGGCGCTGGTCGGGGCTGCCTCGAGCGGCTTCCAGATGTGCAACCAGGTCAACCTCATGCAGCGCACCGACCCGGCCTACTTCGGGCGGGTGATGTCGCTCACGATGACCGCCTTCGGGCTCCAGATGATCATGGGCTTCCCCGCTGGTGTGGTGGCGGACGTTGTTGGGGAACGCATGACCCTCATCCTGCTGGCCGGCTGCTGCCTGGCGGTCGTGGCCGCTGGCTACGTCTCCTCGCGATCACTGCGGAAGGGGACCGCTAACGCTACCCGGCTCGTCGTGGATCGCTGAGCGGATTGTCTGTCGCGTCTTGCTGGACGAGGGCAAGGCGCGTCCCTAGTGTGTTTGTATGGCGAAGCCCGGAGTCTCGGCTGGCGGCGGCGTGCCCGCAATCATCTACACGCTCAAAAAGGCTCACGAGTCGGGGAACTACTGGCAGTTCTACAAACGCATGCGTTCGAAGAACGCCTGCAAGACGTGCGCCGTGGGCATGGGTGGGCAGCAAGGCGGGATGGTGAACGAAGCCGGGCACTTCCCCGAGGTCTGCAAGAAATCGGCCCAGGCGCAGGCCGGCGATATGAACCGCTTCATTTCGGAGGCGTTCCTCCGCGAAACGCCGATTGCGAAGCTGGAGGCGCTCTCTTCGCGTGAACTGGAGAAGCTCGGGCGGCTGACCTTCCCCGTCCTCGCCGGCGCAGGCGACACGCACTTCCGGCGCATCTCCTGGGACGAAGCGCTGGATCGGGCGGCGGCGGGCCTGAAAGAGGCGCAGCCGGATGAGGTGTTCTTCTACTCGTCCGGGCGTTCGAGCAACGAGGCGGCCTTCCTGCTCCAGCTCGTGGCTCGGGCCTACGGGACGGCGAACATCCACAACTGCAGCTTCTACTGCCACCAGGCCTCCGGGGTCGCGCTGAACGAGGTGTACGGCTCGGGCACGAGTTCGGTGACGCTGGACGACCTGGCCCATGCGGACATCGCCCTCATCGCGGGGGCGAACCCGGCGAGCAACCACCCGCGTCTGATCACCCAACTGATGGAGCTGAAGCGGCGGGGCGGGAAGGTGATCGTCGTGAACCCGCTGAAGGAAGTCGGGCTCGTCCGCTTCAAAGTGCCGTCGAGCGTGCGCAGCCTTCTCTTCGGCACGGAGATCGCGGACCTCTACCTTCAGCCGCACGCGGGCTCGGATGTCGCTGTCTTCGCGGGCATCCTCAAGGCGCTGATCGAAAACGGGCGACTCGACCAGCCATACATCGATACACACACCGCGGGCTGGCCAGCCATCTCGGCGAAGACCGCCGCCACCCCGTGGGAGTCGATCAGCGAAGCGTGCGGTGTAGAGCGGGACCAACTGGAAGCGGCCGCCGCGATGCTGGGAGCGGCCGGGAGCGGCATCTTCATGTGGGCGATGGGCCTCACCCATCATGCAAACGGGGTGGACAACATCCTTTCGCTGGCGAACGTCGCCCTGGCGCGCGGCTGGTTGGGCAAGCCGGGCAGCGGGCTGCTCCCGATTCGCGGGCATTCGAACGTCCAGGGCGTGGGGTCGGTTGGCATGACCCCGGCACTGAAGGAAGGCTTCGCGGCGAAGCTGGAGGAGCTCTACGGGATCGCTCCCGCCCCGGGCGGCCAGCACACGGCGGCGTCGGTCGAAGCCGCGGCGGCGGGCCAGGTGAAGGCCGCCGTGCTCCTCGGTGGCAACCTCTTCGCCAGCAACCCGGACCGGGCATGGGCCGGAGAGGCGCTGCGCAACATCCCGCTCAGCGTTTCGATCACGACCAAGCTCAACGAAGGGCACATCCATGGGCGCGGCAAGAGCTCCATCATCCTCCCGGTGCTGGCGCGAGACGAAGAGCCGCAGTCAACGACTCAGGAATCGATGTTCAACTTCGTGCGCCTCTCGGAAGGCGGGACACCGGCGGTGCGCGGTTCGATGCGCTCGGAGGTGGACATCATCGCGGGGCTGGCCCAACGCGTGCTGCCGGAGGGGCGGTTCGATTGGGCCGCACTGCGGAACCACCACGAACTTCGCCAGGCGATGTCGCGGGCGGTGCCGGGCTACGCGGCCATTGCCGAAATCGATAGGGCGGGCAAGGAGTTCCAGGTGGGCGGCCGGACGTTCCACGAGCCGTCGTTCAGTACGACGGACGGTCGGGCGCATTTCAACGAGGTCGAGTTACCGGCCTTCGCCCCCGCGCCGGGCGAGTTCCGCCTGATGACGATCCGGAGCGAGGGCCAGTTCAACACGGTCGTCTACGAAGAGGAGGACCTCTACCGCGGGAACAAGCGCAGGGATGTCGTGATGATGGCGGCGGAAGACGCACGCCGCCTGGGCCTGGCTGAGGGCGACCGCGTGGCCGTAGAGACGGAGATCGGCGCAATGAACGTCTCCGTCGCCGTCATTGATATCCGCGCCGGGAACCTCGCGATGTACTACCCCGAGGCGAACGCGATCGTGCCGCGGAAGCTCGACGAACGCTCCAAAACGCCCGCCTTCAAGTCGGTGATAGCGCGCGTCCGGCGGGCTGATTAGCGGCGGGTATCCGCATGCCCGCCTTCGCGCTTAGCATGGGCACAAGCGCATGCCAGGAAGACGGTACAAGGAACAGGCACGGCGGGAGCGGCCGGCCCGGCCGCTAGCTCCCACACTTCTCAAAGCGAGCAGGCTTTACCGGCCGCACCTCTGGCTGGTCGCCGTCCTCATGGGCCTGGTGGTCGTGAACTCGGTGATCGGCCTGCTGCCGCCGCTGATCATCCGCGAAGTGGTGGACGGCGCCTTTAAGCGAAGCGATGGCGGCTACCTGGATCAACTGATCCTGGCGATGCTGGCGGTCGTCGTCGTTTCGACGCTGATGGGCGTGACCCAGGGGTTCACGAGCCAGGTGCTTGGCCAGCGGGTGGTCTACGACCTCCGCCGGACGATGTACCGGCACCTGGCGGCGATGCCCCTGCAGTGGTTCACGTCCAGCCGTTCGGGCGAAACGATCTCCCGCATCAACAACGACGTGGGCGGCGTCCAGGGCGTCGTCACGGATGTCTTGACGGGCGTGCTCGGCAACGTCATCAACGCCACCGTCACGTTCACGGTGATGGCCTACATCGACTGGCGGCTGGCACTCTTCTGCGTGGCCTTCATGCCGCTCTTCATCTACCCGTCGCGCAGAGTGGGCGAAGTCCAGCGGCGGATCGCCGGCGAAACCCAGGAGGAGATGGCGAAACTCCAATCCCACATGCACGAAACGCTCTCCGTCAGCGGGGCGCTCCTGACCAAGACATTCGGACGGGAAGAGCACGAAGCGCAGGAGTTCGAAGCGATCCTGAAGCGCGTCCGGCGGCTCCAGATCCGGCGGGCAATTGTCGGACGCTGGTTCAACGCGGGCCTCGGGATTGTGGCCGCCATGGGGCCGGGGATCATCTACTGGTACGGCGGCCACCGCTATATCGATGGCGACGCGACGCTCGGCACGGTCATCCTCTTCGGCGTGCTGCTGGGGCGGCTCTTTGGTCCAGTGCAGGGCCTCCTCGGTCTCAATATCACGATCCTGAGCTCGGTCGCGCTGTTCGAGCGGATCTTCGACTACCTGAGCCTCGAAAACGCTATCGCGGACCGGCCGGACGCGATAGCCCTGACTGATCCGCGGGGGGCGGTGCGCTTCGAACATGCCAGCTTCTCCTACGTGAAGGGCAAACCCGTGCTGCATGACATCGACATCGACATGCCAGCGGGGCGTTTCGTCGCGCTCGTCGGGCACTCAGGCGCGGGCAAGACGACCACCGCCTACCTCGTCCCACGGCTCTACGATGTCGATTCAGGGCGTGTCACGGTCGATGGCCACGACGTGCGCGACCTGAAGCTGGCGACCCTGGCGGGGGCGATCGCGATGGTCAGCCAGGAGACCTACCTTTTCCACGATACGATCATGGAGAACCTTCGCTATGGCCGCCCGGACGCGACCCAGGCGGAGGTGGAGGCGGCGGCGCGGGCGGCGAACATCCACGACTTCATCGCCGGGCTGCCTGCGGGCTACGAGACAATCACCGGCGAACGTGGCTACCGCCTCTCCGGCGGCGAACGCCAGCGCATCGCGATCGCGCGCGCAATCCTGAAGGACCCGAAAATCCTCATCCTCGATGAAGCGACCTCGAGCGTGGATTCGCGCACGGAGCGGGCCATCCAGGACGCGCTGGACAAGCTGACGAAGGACCGCACGACGATCGCAATCGCCCACCGCCTCTCAACGGTGCTGCGGGCGGACGAAATTATCGTGCTCGACCGCGGGCGGATCGTGGAGCGGGGGACGCACGCGACGCTGCTGGCCCTGGGCGGGGAGTACGCGGCCATCTACAACACGCAGTTCGCAACGGACAGTCCCGCTGGAGACGTCTTGCCCCTGAGCTAGTGTAGTGAATCACAATTGGCTTGCGCTTAAAGTCGGCTGCGCGCCGACCTCGCGCGGTTCCTGCGGGCCGGGGTGGCCGTCAGCTTTTTGCGGAGGCTCAAGCATGGCGCGGAGACAACGAACCGCTCGTTGTCACTCGCGGCCAGGATTGGCATCGCGAATCAAGAGGCAGGCAAGCCGCAATCCTAGCCGCGACGGATACGGAGCGGTCTCTCCAGTGAGCCCGCAGCCGGGCGGTCGAGATGCGGTCGAACGGGGTGCCCTACCCTTGTGCAAAATCTGACGCCCACCCTGCGGGGCGTGGCCCAAACTAAACCTAATTGTGATTCACTACACTAGGAGTTACCCCACCACGAAG
>JANXYE010000690.1 GCA_025350285.1 Chloroflexota bacterium | reverse complement strand
CGCTTCGATGGCCGTCCGCAGCGCCTCGTCGTGCTTTGTGAGCGCCGCGCCCATCTCCGTGGACTGCGCTTCCCAGCGTCCGGTCGAGCCCTCGATGTCGGTGAAGAGGAAGGTGACGATGCCGGTAGGGCGGACGGCCGCGGGCGAATCGGTGGAAGCCATGCGACGCATTCTACGGCAATCGGATTTCGAGTCTCGTGGCCAGCTGATTCAGGCGGCGTGAGGCTGCCGGGGCACGTTGAAGCGGCAAAACGAGGCGTCCCGTCGCGGACGCCTCGTTCAGTGTATTCGCCTTCGGGGTTAGTTGAATGGCGTCGGGGGTTCGTCGTCGTAGGGGCTGGCCGGGCGAATCTCGTCCGTCGTTACCACCTGTCGAACGGCCGAACGCTTGCGCGACGAGCCGAGCAAGGTGAACCCGCTACTGAACACGAGCAACGCGAGCGCCACCAGTGCCAGGTCGAACCCCGTGCTACCGGTCCCGAACCCGCCGCCCGTGCCCGCTAGCGGAGGAGCCGGAGGAGGCTTCGGCGCCTCAGTGGCGGGGAGCGGTGTGGAGGTGGGGGTTGGCGGCGTGGACGTGGGCGGTGTCGAGGTGACGACCGCGGTGGGCTGTGTTGGCGTGCGTGTCGGCGTCACCGGTGTCGGCGTGACCGCCCGGTAGAAGAAGTGCGCGCCGGAGGCGTTGCAGGGCGGCGCGTACGTGAAGATGTTCAGGTAGTCCCCGCTGAACGCCGGGATCGTCACGATGATGTTCGCGTGGCCTTCCGCGTCCGTCTTCCCGGTCCCGATAACCGGATCCCCGGTGACGCGCGCGATAACCTGTACGTCCACGTTCGCTGGATAGTGGAAGATGTTCACGCTGACGATGGAGCCGGCCTGTCCCGATGACGGGGTGAGATCGACGTAGGGGCCGCAGGTTGGTGGCAGGGCGGCGTTCGCGCTTTCGAACGCGGGTACCAGCCCCGCTACCAGGCTGGCGAAGAGAGTCAGTGCAAGGATGAGCCGTGGGCGCATGCTTGTGCTCCTTTTAGGGTGAAGCTCAACTTTACGTTGTTAGGTAGTATTCGGCCAAGTCTACTGTTTCTTCACGATCTTGCATGTTCGTAACAGCACATTTGTTCTATAATCTCGCCTGTGGCCGCCTATGCCGAACTCCACGCGCACACCTGCTGGTCCCTCCGCGAAGGCGCCAGCTCCAGCGACGAAATGGTGGATCGCGCCGTCGCCCTCGGCTATGCGGCCCTCGCCGTCACCGACCACGACAATCTCTACGGCGCCATGGAGTATGCGAAGACCGCCCGCGAACGTGGCCTCAAGCCCATCACCGGCTGCGAGCTGACGCTCGCGAGGCGAAGTCCCAAGTCCTCAGTCCCAAGTCCACCCGGCAGCGAAGAGTCCGCGGACTTGGGACTTGGGACTTGGGACCTGAGCCACGTCACCGTCCTCTGCGAAAGCGTCGAAGGCTATCGCAACCTTTGCCGCCTTCTCAGCCGCGCCTTCCAAACCTTCGGCAAAGACGAACCGAAGGTTGAGCCCGAATGGCTCATCGAACGCCGCGAAGGGCTTGTCATCCTCTCCGGCTGCCGCCGTGGGCTCTTCGACGATGCGGAACCCGACATCCTGAACACGGAACTGGCGATGGAATGGCGAGACGCGCTCCTGCCCGGCCAGTTTTTCGTTGAACTCCAGCATCACGACATCTTCGGGGACAACCGGCGCGTCGCCCGCCTGGCGGAGGTCGCGGCGACCGCCGGGCTTCCCATTGTCGCCACGAACAACGCCCACTACCACGTGCGCGAACGCCACCGCCTGAACGATGTCCTCGTTGCTGTCCGCCACCGGCTGACGCTCGATAGTTCGCACCGCGAACGGCGCGCTAACTCCGAGTTTTTCCTCAAGTCCCCGGCCGAAATGGAACGCCGTTTCCGCCGCTACCCCGAAGCGATTGCGAATACGCTTGCCATCGCCGAACGCTGCACGTTCGACCTCACGACGGACCTCCCTTATCGCCTGCCGGATTACCCCGTGCCCGAGGGCTCGACGCTCGATAGCTTCCTTCGCGGCATCTGCGAACGAGCTTTTCGCCGCAAATACGGCGCGATGGACGACACCACCCGGGTCGAAGCACGCGACCGCCTCGAACGGGAGCTGCGGCTTATCGAAAAGCACCGCCTCGCGGGCTTCTTCCTTGTGTACTGGGACATCATGGAGTTGGTCGGCCAGATCGCCCACGAACTTCACGGCCGCCCGAAGGACCTCCCGCCGGACGAACGGCCAGTCGGGCGCGGGCGCGGTTCATCCGTCAGTTCGATCGTTTGCTACCTCATCGGCCTCTCCCACATCGACCCGGTGAAGAACAACCTCTATCTGGAACGCTTCCTCAACGAAGAGCTCCACTCCTTGCCGGATATCGACATCGACTTCCCCCGCGATATCCGGGATGTCCTCCTCCGCCGCATTTACGCTCGTTACGGCGAAGAGCACGCCGCAATCGTGGCCGCGTTCCCCACGTACCGGTTCAAGAATGCGGTGATCGATATCGGCAAGGTCCTCGGGCTGCCGGCGCCAGTGCTCGCGAAGCTGAATAAGCTCGGTGGCCAGTTCTCCGGCGCGCACGACATCGCCGAAGAGATGGGCAACATTCCCGAACTCAAACCGCTCGTCGGCGCACCGATTTGGCGCGATCTTATCGACCTCGCGAACCAGGTTTCTGGCTTCCCCCGGCACGTTGGCCAGCACGTCGGTGGGGTGGTCATCTCGGCTGATCCGCTCTCGTCGGTCGTACCGGTCGAACCCGCGCGGATGGAGGGCCGTTACATCTGCCAGTGGGACAAGGACTCGGTCGATGACGCGCGCTTCGTAAAGATCGATTTCCTCGCCCTTGGCATGCTCTCCGCCGTCGATGATTGCCTCGGCATCATCGAAGAGGTGAACGGTGTGCGCGTCGATCTGGGCCGCATTCCCCACGATAGCCCGGAGATCTTCGCTTCGATCACGGCCGGCGACACGATGGCCACCTTCCAGATCGAAAGCCGCGCGCAGATCCAGACCCTGCCCCACACCCAGCCCCGGACGATCGACGACCTCGCCGTGCAGGTCGCAATCATCCGCCCGGGCCCGATCATGGCCGGCGCTTTTCATCCCTACATGGAGTACCGGCGCAAACTCGCGCTCGGCGAACACGTGGAGGTCGATTACGGCCACCCGGAACTCGGCCCGCTGCTGAGCTGGTGCATGGCCGAAACGCTCGGGCACGTCCTCTACCAGGATCAGGTGCTCCAGATAGCGACCTCTGTCGCGGGCTTCACTCCAGGCCAGGGCGACCGCCTTCGCCGTGCGATGAGCCGTAAACGTTCGAACGAAGCGATGGAGGCGCTCTCCGCCGAATTCTTCGCCGGGGCCGCCGCGAAGGGTGTCAGCCGTGAAGCCGCGGAGATTGCGTTCAAGCGGATGGCCGCCTTCGCCGCTTTCGGTTTCCCGAAGAGCCACGCCGTCGCCTTCGCGCTGCTCGCCTACGAATCCTGCTGGCTGCGCTACTACTACCCGGCCGCTTACTACTGCGCGATTTTCAACGCCCAGCCCATGGGGTTCTATTCGCTGGAAGTGCTCACGGGCGATGCGAATCGCCACGGCATCGAAGTGCGCGTGCCCAATATCAACCGCAGCCTCGCGGGCGCCTGGCCAGAAGACGACGGCATCCGCCTCGGCCTGGACCAGGTCCGGGGCATTGGCGGCGGCTGGCAGTACCAACGCGCCCAACTCGCCGCCAACGAAGGCGAATCCGTACTCGGAACTCGGTCCTTCGCGGGAAGGACGGAACTCGGAACTTCCGCGCGCATTGTCGCCGAACGCGAACGCGGTGGCCCCTACCGCTCGCTTTACGACCTCATCTCGCGTGTCCAGCTCGGCCATACGGAAGCTGAGGCGCTGATTAACGCTGGCGCCCTCGACGATTTTGGTCTCCCCCGCCGCGAACTTCTCTGGCAGCTCGGCCTCCACATCCCGGGCGCCACGACCACGGAAGGCTCACCGCGGCGCCGCGTTCCGTACCGCGCGCGACAGCAAGCGGCGGCCGACTCAACGCGCACTCGGGATTCCTCGTCCCCGCGCAAGGCCTACCAACCCCCGCTCCCTCTGCCCGTCGCCCAGGACATGGTGGAACTGCCGAAGCTCTCCCCCTGGCAGGAACTCGCCTGGGACTACGAAGCGCTCGGCCTCACCGAACGTCCCCACCCGATGGCCCACATCCGTCCGCTGCTCCACGAGGGGATCATCACCAGCCGCCACCTCGGGGGGCCGGGCAACCCCAACCGCCTGCCAAACGGGGCGATCGTCGAAATGGCGGGGATGGTCGTTACCCGCCAGCGTCCATCGACGGCCAGCGGCGTCATGTTCATGCTCCTCGAAGACGAGTTCGGGCTGTCGAACGTCGTGGTGTACACCCATGTCCAGGAACGCCAGCGCGAACTCGTCCGCGGTACGCCGTTTGTCATCATTAAGGGGCGAGTTGATAACGAGCAGAGCGGCTTTCCGAACATCATCGCTACGAGCTTCCGCCGCTGCCCCCTGCCCGGCTTCATCGAGGCTCCGGACGGGCACAACTGGGGCTGACAGGCCGAGCGTTCGCCGTGCTACGATCGTCCCAGGCGCATCGGAGGCGAGCCATGGGCGAAGTCATGACCATGAAAGAGATCGAGCGCAAGTACGATCAGGAGTGGGTTCTCTTGGGGGACCCGGTCGTGAACGCGGATGATGAGATCGTATCGGCGACCTTGCTCCTGCACGACACCGACGGAGACAGGCTGTACGAGCAAGCGATGGTCGTCGCGCCAAAGTCCTGCGCCGTTCTCTTCATGGGACCGCCGAAGGATGGCCCCGTGCTGATGCTGTGAAGTTGCGAATTTCACGATGGAACGGCGTCATTCTCGTCGATGGGCACCTTTGGGGTCCCGATCGGGAGACTCGACTCCGAATGATCTTGGACACCGGTGCGGCCTTCACCGCGTTGACCAACACGGCGTTGTCGCTCGCCGGTTACACCCCTGGCTCATCGTCCCCACGCACAACCGTCATTACCGCATCCAGGATCGAGCAGTGGCCGGTGGCGCGAGTTCGACAATTCGCAACCCTCGGACACGTTCGTACTGACTTTCAAGTACTTGCTCACAACCTGCCCATGGGCGCCGGCGTAGATGGCGTGGTCGGCCTCGATTTCTTCGCTGGCAGGAAGCTCTGTCTCGACTTGCGCGAAGGCATCCTGGAACTCACGTGATGCACGCAGAGAGGCGGCCCCTTGG
>JANXYE010000689.1 GCA_025350285.1 Chloroflexota bacterium | reverse complement strand
GGGTGGCGGCGATGCCCACGGTCTTAGCGGGTGTTCCGCTTGCGCCCGTCGGGCATTGCGGCGTGTTCGTGGTGGTGTCTACCGTCGCGGTGACCACATGGCCGTCGCTGAGCCAACAGTGGATGACCGGTGCGTCCTGGCGTTCCGAGGTGTAGACCGCCGTCACATCGAGTTGGACCGGCGAGTTGATGACGACGAAGCCGGTGATGAAGCTCGCGGTCAGCGGCTGTCCCGGTGGTAGGAGCTTCGTGTTGATGTCGTTGCAGTCAATCCCAAAGGCGCCGTCGGGAGCGAGTTGCACGGTCAGGTACTTCCCTCCCTCAAATTGCTGCTCTGGCTCTGAAGTCTGCACCCCGCCCACCGCGATCGGGAGTGGGACCACCCAGCCGGTGAGCACCGCCTTCTTCCAGAGAACGGTTGCACGAGTCTGAGGGTTGTGGACGTTGATGTCGGTGGCGTAGTTGGCTGGCTTCAGCGGTAGTTCGGTAGGGAAGCCGGGCCTTACGTGCTGCGGGTCGAGTGGGACGCCGCCCGCGGGGACGAGCCCACAAACGAACTTGGCGCCATAACTGAAGGTTTTACCAACGGGGGTTCCCGGCACGCCCGGTACGCCCGGCCCCTGCGCAATCGCGCTTCCGCCAATGATGGCGACCACCGCGCCCGTGACGAGCACGCCGGCCAGGGGAAGAAAGAACCGTCTCCTACGGAATGGGATGGACATCGCAGTACCTCCTGGGAAACTGCTCATTCGACGGTCAGTGCTAAAGGACCGCTGGTCCATGGGCGGTGAACCCTGCGCCCCCCCAAGTGTTGAGGCCGAAAGTGACGCATGCGATTGACGGAGCGCCAGCTCGCACCTTGCCGATTACCAACCGTCGGGTCGTCATTCGACTCGCGGATCCCCCTTTCCTCTCCCGCGCCCCGTTGTTGGGACGCTCCGAATGGAGAGCGCGGCGAGTCTAGTCATTCAACATAATCAATGCAAGGCCACACAACCCGACTTTACCTTGCGAGGCTGGCGGAGGGCTGGGTTGTCGCCTTCGCGGGTCCCAACCCCAGCGCGCTCCGTACCGGCCATGCTCCCAACTTCGCGGTACTCCGCCGCACGAACCTGGCGTTCGGGGCGGCTCGTCGTTCGAAAGGAACGAGAAACGCTTCGCCGGTGGGGACGCCTTTTTGTGTGCGGCGTCTACCGAACGAGGAGGCACGGGCAATCCGGCTCGTGCGAGCGGCGCGTAGATAGACGTAGACAGGGAGGGCGCTTATGGACCGCAAACGAATCGGGGCCATCTTGCTCATGGGGGCGCTGGGGGCGCTGATGGCGAGCGCATGCGGCGGCGACGGTTCGAAGGCGACGCAACCGGCGTCAAGCGCGGCAACCGCAGCGGCGGCCTCCGCAACGACGACGGCCACGGGCACGACCGTGAAGGTGGGGACCACGGCCAAAGGTCCGACCCTCACGGACGGCTCGGGGCTGACGCTCTACGTGTTCGATAAGGACACAGGCGGAAGGAGCGCGTGCAGCGGCACCTGCGCGGGGACGTGGCCGGCGTTGACGGTGGCCGGCACGGCGAAGCCGGACGGCTTGCCTTCGGGGCTGGATACAATCGCGCGGGACGATGGAGCGAAGCAGGTGACGTACAACGGCCATCCGCTCTACCACTACGCGGGTGACAAGGGGCCGGGGGATACTCTGGGAGACGGCGTGGGCGGGGTGTGGCACGTTGCCACGCAGTCGGTGGGGGCGGCGGGTAGCGCGACGGCGCAGGCGGGCGGCTCGGGGTACAATTACTGACCAGCGATGGCGCGGGGCTCCGCCGGGGCCGCCACGAGGCGCCGCGTCGATCCCTCGACTTCGGCTGAGAGAGAAGCGCCCGGCTCCACGCCCTGGCTGTCGCGGATGTGCCGCGGGAGGACGATCCGCCCCCTGCCGTCGATCCGGAGAGTGGCCATTCGTGTCCTTCCCTTCACCGCGCGCTGATATCAGGATAGGCGGATGGACGCATACAAAGCCATCGTCACGAAGCGCGACACGCGTTACTACGAGCCTCGGCCGATACCGGACGAAGTGCT
>JANXYE010000658.1 GCA_025350285.1 Chloroflexota bacterium | reverse complement strand
GCATCACGCCGGCGAGCGCGTTGTACTCCGGCAGGAACTGCACCTGCGGGAAGTAGGACACGAAGATCTCCCAGTCCTTGCGGCCGACCTTGGTGGCGCCCTGCACGAACGTGTTGATGTCGGAGGCGTTCACGTCCACCTTCACGCCGAGGTTCTTGATCAGCTGGCCCTTGACGAAGTCCGTCGAGTCCGCGAGTAGCTTCAGGACGGTCGGCGTGATCATCCGGATCGTGTTGTTGAACGGCTTGCCCGCCGCATCCCAGAGCTGCCTCGCCTTTGCTGGGTCGAACGGGTGAAGCTGTTTGGCCTCCGCCGGATCCAGCGCCAGGCTGCCGAAGCCACCGCTGACGTGGCCCTGGTAACGGCCATCGCCCGCGTACAACGTCGCGATGAACTCGTCGTAGTTGATCGCAAGTGCGATCGCCTCGCGCGCGCGCGGGTCGGTCAGGGCAAGCATGTCCTGGAAGAGCAGCAACTGCCCGAACGACGGGATCTTCTCGGCGACCACGTCCTTGTTGTTCTTGTATTCGTCGAAGGTGAGCTTATCGACGGGCACCGCGGCCTGGGTGAGGTCATCGACCTGCCCGTTGAGGAACGCTGCCTTGATGGCGCTGGCGTCCGTCTGGATTTTGATGTCGATCTTGTCGAGGTACGGTTCGACGGGGAAGCCCGGACCCGCCTTCGGACGCTTGAAGTAGTTCGGGTTACGGTCGAGCGTCGTGCCCGTGCCATCGCGCTTGGTCAGCAAGTACGGCCCGGAGCCGGCGGTCACGTTGTCGATAACCCCGCCGTTGGCCTCGACGACTTCGCGGCCGACGATGGCGAAAGGGTTGCGCGAGCCGAGCGCGATGAAGCGTGAGGCAAACGGGATGCGCTGCTTGATCTTGGCCGTATACTTATCGACGACTTCGACGCTGTCGATCCAGTCGTACACGATCTCCGGCGAGTTGCCGCCCTTGTTCTTGCGGATGTCCGGGATCCGGTCGATCGAGAACTTGAGATCCTCCGCCGTGAGTTCGCGGCCGTTCGCCACGTTATCGTGGAACTTGATGCCTTTGTTCAGGTGGACGATCATCGTCATGGCGTCGGGCGTTTCGAAGCTCTCGGCCGCATCCAGCATGATCGTGCCGTCCGACGTACGGAAGGCGTGCGTCCACATGTAGGTCTGGCCCTGCTCAAAGTCCTGGTTGACGACGCGGCCGGCCGGGTCGAGCCCGTCGTCTTTCTCCGTCTTGGTGATCCGGAGTGTGCCGCCCTTCACGCCGGCCGGGGCGGCGGAAGCCACGGCGGACGCGGAAGCGCTCGCACTTCCGCTGGCGGCCGCACTGGCCGAACCGCTCGCGGCCGCGCTCGCCGTTGCGGTGGGCTTGGCGTCGTCATCGCCGCAGCCTGCGAGAATGGCTGCCGTCCCGGCGGCCATTACGCCGCTGCCGGCCATGAACGTGCGACGCGTGAACCGGTTGCTCCGGTGACGCGTCCAGTAGTTTTCCTGATCGGACATGGTTCCCTCTCGTGTCTCGTGATTGCGCGGTCGAGCCGCGCGCCCTCCGCCACCCGCGACTGGCTAGCCGTCCAGTCTGCTGGCTCGTCATTCTTCACTACGATCGATTCGGTGGCAAGGATTCGACGCGTCTATGATTTTGTCGTTTGGGAAAGGTGATGTCACTGGCCCCGGCGGTCCCGCCCGAAGGAGTCGGCGCAACCGCCAGGCGCACTGCCGTGAACCGAAATTCCCGAGTGCACCCTTCTTTAGCGTGGCACTAGCATCACGTTAGGAGACTGTTCATGGCAGGCTATTCACCCACAGCACTCCCGAAGAAATTCGGCATGAAACCCGGCGCAGCATTGCGGGTGCTCAACCCACCGCCGGCTTTCTTCATGCAATTCGGTGACCTGCCGGCCACGCGTTTCATCGACGGCGACGAGGACGCCCAGGCGGTCATGGTCGTCCTCGTCGTCACCGATCGGGCCAGGCTCCACCGCGTTCTGCCCCACGCGATAGCGCGGTTGGC
>JANXYE010000641.1 GCA_025350285.1 Chloroflexota bacterium | reverse complement strand
ACCAACCGGGTATACTGTCCCCATGACGCTGACCATCGACGCAGACTTGGACATCGTTGGGTGGCCTCGGGTGCTCGCGGGCCTCGACGCCGGCGACGAAGTTTTGGTCGCGAAGGGCGGTAAGACCGTCGCACGGCTTGTGCCCGTGCGCGAGCCTGCCGAGGAGCCGGCTCTGGGTTTCGGTGAATGGAAGGGCAAGGTGTGGATTTCGCCAGACTTCGACGATCCGCTCGATGACTTCGACGACATGGACGACGATCTCGATTGAACTCGCTCGTCGATATGCGTTCTCAGATCGCGCGCTGGTCGGCGGTGGTACAATTGCGTGATGCGGTTCACTGTCATTCTTTCCCCCGACTCCGGCGGATATTCCGTGAGCGTCCCCGCCATGCCGGGCGCCGTCAGTCAGGGCGATACGCGCGATGAGGCCCTGCGTAACATTGCTGAGGCGATGGAGGGGTGGCTGGAGGCCGGCACCCGGCGGAACTACCCGCCCCTCGCCGAAACTCCGGAGCGAATCGCGGAGATGATCCGCGAGGTTCTTGAGGATCGAGCGGAGGAAGGGCTTGATAGCGTCGTCGAGACGGCGATCGTCCCGATTCGTGTCGCGGTCCCGGCCTAGTGGGACGGCTGTCGAACACAACGTTCGCCGAGACTGTCCGGGCCGCAACGCAGCTTGGCTGGACGTTCGACCATGCAACTGGCAGCCACCACGTCTACATCCATGCCGAGATACCTGGACACCTGTCCATTCCTGCCCGCACTGAACTGCGCGCGGGCACACTTCGGCAGTTGATTCGGCGCCTGGGGATAACCGTTGATGAGTTCAATCGTCTGAAGCGCTGACTCCCGCCCCGCGATCCCATCCCGCTCGATCCGCTACGATAATTCTTGTGTACCAACCCTTCGACCACCCCTTCCTTGCGCGCTTGCGTGAGCGTGTGCTCTACACCGCCGGGCCAATCGGCTCGACGCTGCTTTCGTTCAACCTGAAGGCGGCCGACTACACGGCCTTCGCCGGCACGCCGCGAGAAGAGAACCACGATAGCTGCCCCGAATGGCTCAACCTCGCCAACCCGGACCCGCTACGCCGCATCTTCCGGATGTTCTACGAAGCCGGCTGCGACGCGGTCGATGCCTGCTCGTTTGGAGCGAACGAAATCGTCCTCGCCGAGTTCGGGCTGGCGGATCGCACGCGCGAACTGAACCGCATCGCGGCCGAGGTCATCGGCGCCGTGCGCGACGAATACAGCACGCCCGATTGGCCACGCTACAGCTTCGGGACGATGGGCCCGGGCACAAAACTACCATCGTTAGGGCACACCACCTGGGACGAGCTGGTGCGCGGCTACCGCGAGCAGACGCTGGGCCTCCTGGACGGCGGGATCGATGTCCTGAAGGTCGAAACGTGTCAGGACCTGCTTCAAACCAAAGCGGCCCTGGCGGCCATCGCCGATGTCTTCGCCGAGACCGGCCAGCGCGTCCCGGTCATCGTCAGCGTCACGATTGAAACGACCGGCACGATGCTACTCGGCAGCGATATCGCCTGTGCCCTAACAACGTTAGAGACGCTGGACGTGGTCGACATCATCGGCGTGAACTGCTCGCTCGGGCCGGATGCGATGGTCGAGCACGTGCGCTACCTGACGGAACATTCCCGGCGGCCGGTGTTCGTTGGCCCGAACGCGGGGATGCCGTTCATCGTCGATGGCGAGGCGGTCTACCCCCTAACACCTGAAGAGTTCACCCGCTACCACCGGATTTTCGTGCGCGAGTTCGGCACGGCAATTGTCGCGGGCTGCTGCGGGACAACCCCGGCGATGTTCGAAACCGCGATCGCGACGATCGGCCGGCCAGCGCCCAAAGCACGGTCGCCGAAGTTCGAGGCTGCTTGCTCGTCCCTCTATACGAGCGTGCCGTACGAGCAGGACACGTCGTTTCTCGTCATCGGGGAGCGCATGAACGCCACCGGCTCGCGCGCCTTCCGCGACATGCTCCTCGCGGGCGACCTCGACGCGATGGCGGGCCTGGCCAAGGAACAGACCGCCGAAGGCGCGCACGTCCTGGACGTGATGGTGGACTACGTGGGGCGCAAGGGCGTGCCGGACATGGAGGCCCTCGCCGGCGTCCTCCGCACCCGATCGACCCTGCCGCTGGTGTTCGATTCGACCGAGGTCCCGGTGATCGAGTCCGCGCTCAAGCTCTACGGTGGCAAGCCGATCGTGAACTCCATCAACCTCGAAGATGGCGAGCGGAAGATCACGCGCCTGCTCCCCCTCATCCGGCGCCACGGCGCGGCCGCCATCGCGCTCGTCATCGACGAAGAGGGCCAGGCACGGACCACGGACTGGAAGCTGCGAGTCGCGCATCGCATCCACGAGATCGCGGTCGGCCGCTACGGGCTGGAGCCGGGCGACCTGCTCTTCGACATGCTCACCTTCCCGCTTTCCGGCGGCCAGGAAGACCTGCGCAAGGACGCGATGGAGACGCTCGAGGCGATCCGCCGGGTGAAGGGCGAGTTGCCGGGCGTGCACACCGTCCTCGGCGTTTCGAACGTCTCCTTTGGCCTGAAGCCGGCCTTGCGGAGGGTCCTGAACTCGGTCTTCCTGTTCGAGGCGATCGAGGCCGGGTTGGACGCGGCGATCGTCAACCCCAAGCAGATCGTGCCCCTGAACCGCATCCCGGAGGAGCACCTCGCTACCGCCCGCGACCTCATCTACGACCGCCGCCGGGAGGATTACGACCCACTCACGCACTTTCTCGGCCTGTTCGAGGGCGTGGGGGCCGAGAAGGCGGAGAAAATCGACCGGGCTACGATGCCCATCGATGAGCGGCTGAAGCAGCGCATCATTGATGGCGACCGGCGCGGGATAGACATCGACCTCAAAGAAGCGCTCGACCAGATGGACGCCCTCACGATCATCAACCGCCACCTGCTGGACGGGATGAAGGTGGTCGGCGACCTCTTTGGATCGGGCAAGATGCAGCTCCCGTTCGTGCTCCAGAGCGCGGAGACGATGAAGACGGCCGTCGCTTACCTCGAACCGCACATGGAGAAGAGCGAGAGCACGAGCAAGGGCCGGATCGTCCTCGCGACCGTGCGGGGCGACGTGCACGACATCGGCAAGAACCTCGTGGATATCATCCTCAGCAACAACGGCTATACCACACACAATATCGGCATCAAGCAGCCGATCGCCGAGATCATCAAGAAGGCGGAGGAGGTCGATGCCGACGCCATTGGCCTTAGCGGGCTGCTGGTGAAGAGCACCGTTGTCATGCGCGAAGACCTGGAGGAGCTCAACGCTCGCGAGTTGTGGCGATACCCGGTGCTCCTCGGCGGCGCGGCCCTCACGCGCAAATACGTGGAGCACGACCTGCGCGAGGTCTACAAGGGGCGCGTTTTCTACTGCCAGGACGCGTTCGAAGGTCTCGCGACGATGGACGAATTGATGCGTTCCGAGTCCCGAGTTCCGAGTTCCGAGTCCCACGTCCTGATTCCTCAGTCCTCGCCGGGCGACGAAGAGACGGGCTACGACGCGGTGCGGGTGACTACGCCGCCGGCCACCGCCATCGCGGCGGAACGTGAGTACGCCGTGTCCGAAGTACGGGCCGGGCCTTCGCCAGAGATACCGTCGCCGCCGTTCTGGGGTTCGCGGGTGGTGAAGGGCATCCCGCTGCGCGATATCTACTCGTTCGTCAACGAAATCGCGCTCTTCCGCGGCCAGTGGCAGTACCAGAAGAAGGCCCTCACGACGGCCGAGTTCGAAGCACAGATTGAGGATGAGGTGCGCCCCACCTTCCGGCGCATGCAGGAGGACGCGATCCGCGAGAACCTGCTCGTGCCCCAGGTGGTCTACGGCTACTTCCCCTGCCTCGCCGACGGGAACGACCTCCTCGCCTGGCCCGAAGTTGGCGAAGATGGCCGGACTTCGGGCGAACCGGTGCGCTTCCGCTTCCCGCGCCAGCCTTCGGGCCGCCGGCTCTGCATCGCCGACTTCTTCCTGGATGCTGAGCACGCCGCGACGGCCAACCGCCGCTTCGATGTCGTCGGCCTCTCCCTCGTGACGATGGGACCGAACGCGACCGAGTACGCGCGGAAGCTGTTTGCCGCGAACGAGTACAAGGACTACCTGCACTTCCACGGGTTCGCGGTCGAATGCGCGGAAGCGTTGGCCGAGATGTGGCACAAGCGCATGCGCGAAGAGTTCGGTATCGCCGCCAAAGACGCACCGACGCACAAGGGCCTCTTCCAGCAGGAGTACCAGGGCTCGCGCTATTCCTTCGGGTACCCGGCCTGCCCGGACCTTGAGGAGCAGGTGGGCATGGCGACGCTGCTCCAACCGTCGCGCATCGGCGTAGAGCTGGGGGATACGTTCCAGTGGCACCCGGAACAGTCGACGAGCGCGGTGGTGGTGCATCATCCCGGTGCGCGGTACTTCGTCATCCGCTAGCTGTGCCGGCAGCGACCGGTCGGAGGAATGCTGGCCCAACTGGAGCGGCCCGCTCGTTCGCCACTCGCGGCTAGGATTGCACCCTGGCGGCGCTTGAACCGAGCACCAATCCTAGCCGCGACGGATACGGAGCGGTCTCTCCAGAGAGCCCGTAGCCGGGTGGACAGAACCACGTCGATGCTGACTCATTGTGCGAAAATCTGACGCGCACCCGTTTGCGCGAACACGGCCCCGGAACTGATATGATGGTGGCATGTCTGTTTCCGAAATGACCGACGATGAACTGCGGGCGCTCATGCGGGAGACCTTCGCCGAAGCCATGCGCGCTCCCATGCCCGACGATGAAGGCGAGTTGCGGCCCGAGTTCGAGCAGGAACTGCGGGCGTCGATGGCCGACGACGGCCCGGGCATCTCCACGGAAGAGCTCCGGCGCCGACTGGGGATACCGGCGGCCTGATGCTCACCATCGAATGGAAAGACGCGGCGGCGGCGATTCTCCTGAAGCTCAGCCCAAGCGTTGCCGCCCGGATCGTCCTGCGCGTGGAGTGGATGGCCGAGCACTTCGCGGAGGCCCGGGCCGAGGCGCTGTCCGGCCCCTTCGCCGGTCTGCTCAAACTACGCGTCGGCGACTACCGGGTCGTCTATGAGGTCGATCGAGCGCGGTCCGTGTTAGTCGTTCGCCACGTTGGGCACCGCAGCGCCATTTATCGCTGACGACTGGCGCCACTACGCCTCCAGTTCCGCCAAGGTGGCCCGCGTGACGCGCCGCCCGTGCGACTTCAGGCTCGCGAGGTCACCGAGCGACTGGGCCGCCTTCAGCGTGCGGAAGGTGTAGGGCTTACCCGGGATAGCCACATCTGTCGGGTCGTCCGTTACTACCTGGAGGAACACGCCGTTATTCGCGCCGCCCTTGTGCAGCTGGCCCGTCGAATGGAGGAAGCGGGGCCCGAACCCGACCGTCGTCGCGACGTGGTACTGATCGCGCAGGCGCAGGCGGACGGCCGCCAGCCGGGCCATGGTCTTGGCGTTGCGCGGGAGGTAGGCGTTGATCGCGACGTAGTCGCCCGCCTTTACGCACGCGAGCGTCTCCGCCAGCGTCGCCGTGCTGGAATCGAACTCTTCGCCGGCGAGGACTTTCGCCGTGAGGTCCTTCGCTTCCTGCACATTCGGCTGGTCGAACGGGTTGATGCCGAGGATCTGCCCGGCGACCGCGGTCGCGAACTCCCAGCGGAAGAACTCGCGGCCGAGGTCTGTGCCCATCGCCGCCGGCAGCCGCACGACCGGATGGCCAGCCGCTTCTATCTTCGCCAGCCGGGGATGTTCGCCGAAAGCCACGAACAGCCGATCGGCGCCGTAGACACCTGGCGCGCCGAGCGGTTCGCCTTCCACGGGGACGATGCCGTGCCCTTCCTTGCCCGTCGATTCGGCGATGAGCTGTTCGAGCCAGTAGCCGAGCGCGGCGTGCGCTTCGGGGAGCACGAACGTGACCTTGTCCCGTCCGGCGAGGGCCGCTTCGCCGAGGACGGCCCCGAGCCAGGCTCCGGGATTCTCCCCGGCCGGGAGGGCCGCACCGCAGGCGAGCGCCATGTCGCGGGCGCTGGCAAGCAAGGCGGCCAGATCGACGCCGATCAACGCCGCCGGCACAAGGCCGAAGTAGCTCAACGCCGAGTAGCGGCCGCCGATGCCAGGCGGATTACGGAAGACACGCCGCACGCTCCGTGCCTGGCCCGCGGCTTCGAGCGACGAGCCGGCATCGGTGATCACCACGTAGTGCTTGCCGTCCGGGAGCTTCTCCCAGAAGTAGTCGAAGTGGCTGCGCGTTTCGATCGTCCCGCCGCTCTTGCTGGCGACGATGAAGAGTGTCTTCGCGAGGTCGATCCCGCGCTCGAGTTCGAGGATCTGGGCCGGGTCGGTGGTGTCCAGGACGAGCAGTTCGAGGCCGCCCGCCGCGCCCGCGAACTCGGTTGCCAGCACCTCCGGCGCAAGGCTGGAGCCGCCCATGCCCAACACGACGGCGGTCGTGAAGCCATCGGCCCGCACCGCGCCCGCGAACGCCGTCAGCTCGCCGATGTGCCGCTCCATGTCGCCCGGCACGGTAAGCCACTCGAGACGATTCGTGATCTCCGCCGGGTCGGGCTTCCAGACCGTGTGGTCGTTCGCCCAAATGCGTTCGACGACCTTCTCCTTCGCGAGCCGCTTCAGCCTCGCGTCCATCGCGCTGCCCAGGGCGCCCGCCGCCTTCAGGGGAAGCGTGTGCCCGGCGCGTTCGAGGGCCATGCCCGCCTCGACCCGCGCGAGCAGCTTGTGGAAGTCCTTTGCGAACGAGGCCAGCCCTTCGATCAGCAAGCGCTTCGTGATCGCGTCCAGGTCGATGCCGGCGGCGGCCAGCGCTCTTAGCTCGGCATCTGCCTGGTCGAGCTTGGGGACCACCGTTGGGCGCGCCTCCAGGTGGTCGAGCACGGCTTTGAGCGTGGCTTCCGGCATCGTGTTCACGGTGTCCGGCGCGATCAGTTCCTGCACGTAAAGGATGTCGCTGTAGGCCGCGTTCTTTGTGCCAGTGGAGGCCCAGAGCGGGCGTTGGACCTGTGCCCCGGCCGCCGCCAGCTTCCGCCAACGCGGCCCGGAGAAGGTCTCCATGAAGCGGCGATAGACCGCCTGGGCGTTCGCGACGGCCGCCTTCCCGCGCAGCGGAGAGCCTTCGGGGAGCAACGGGTCGGCCGCCGTATCGACCCGCGAAACGAAGAACGAGGCGACGCTGGCAACGTGGTCGATCGGCGCCGGGAGCCGCCGTTCGAGGCCGCGGATGAATGCCTCGGTGGTCCCAAGATACTGCTCCATGCTGAAGAGCAACGTGATGTTGATGTTGAGACCGGCGGCGATCAGTTCCTCAACGCCGGCCAGGCCCTCGGGCGTGCCCGGCACCTTGATCATCAGGTTTGGGCGGTTAACGAGGTCCCACAGGCGCCTCGCCTCGGCCACGGTCGCGGCCGTGTCCCGTTCAACGCCCGGCGGCACTTCGAGCGAAACGAAGCCGTCACGCATGCCGCTTTCGTCGTAGACCGGCCGGAGCGCATCGGCCGCGCCCTGGATATCGGCCACGGCCAGTTCGATGAACGCGTCGTACGGCGCAACCCGGCCGCGGAGGGCGATGGCGGCGAGCGCGTCGTCGTAGTCCGTGGAGCCGGAGATCGCTTTTTCGAAGATGCTCGGGTTGGACGTGAGGCCGCGGACCTCACCATCGCGCACCATACGGGCGAGTTCGCCGGATACGAGGATCTCCCGGCGGATGGAGTCGAGCCAGACGCTCTGGCCTTCTCGCCAGAGCTGTTGTGTGCGGTTGGTGGTTGGCATCGCTGGACCTCCGTCTTTCAAGTGTAGCGTCCGCCATCGCGCCGGAAAGTTACGAAGGGATCACAGGGTGTTCGTCAGATTTTTACGTGGGCTCAGGCGTGAACGGACCGCTCGTTCGCCACTCGCGGCTAGGATTGCCCCCCACCGACCCGAACGCACGTCGCCAATCCTGGCCCCGACGGATACGGAGCGCTCCCTGGAGAGAGCCCGCGGCCAGGCGGCGCCAGGTCGGTGCCTACTCATCGTGCAAAAACCTGACGCACACCCGTTCCGCCGAAGGATGCCCGTCGATGCCAGGCGCTAAGCCGTTTACGACGATGGGGCGGACAGAGCCGCCCGGCTCCTACCGCGCCATCGACCGTTTCGCCGCCGCGACCACGTTCTCGGCCGTTATCCCGAACTTTTCGTAGAGCACCTGGTACGGGGCCGACGCGCCGAAGTGATCGAGCGCCACGATCTCCCCGGCGTCGCCGGTGTACTTGGGCCAGCCGAAGGGTGAGGCCGCCTCCACGGCGACGCGCGCGCGAACGGCCGAGGGGAGCACGGACTCCCGATACTCCCGCGGCTGCGCTTCGAAGACGTCCCAGCTCGGCAGGCTGACGACCCGCGCCTCGATGCCCTCGCTGGCCAGCTGGTCCTGCGCCTTGAGCGCGATCGCAACCTCTGAGCCGGTCCCTATGAGGATGACCGCGGGCTGCCCGCCGGGCGCATCCGCCAGGACGTAGCCACCGCGCCCCACGCCCGCCCGAATGTTTTCGACATCGTCCATCACCGGCAGATTCTGACGGGAAAGGACGATCACGGTCGGGCCGGCGTGCTTGAGCGCGGCCAGCCAGGCGGCGGCCGTCTCGTTCGCGTCGGCCGGGCGAAAGAGGGAAAGGCCGGGCATCGCCCGCAGCCCGGCGAGGTGCTCGATCGGCTGGTGCGTCGGGCCGTCTTCGCCGAGGCCGATGGAGTCGTGCGTGAACACGAAGACCGTCTTCGCCTGCATGATTGCGGCCAACCGGAGGCTCGGGCGCATGTAGTCGCTGAACACGAGGAAGGTCGCGCAATAGGGCAAGAAGCCACCATGGATCGCCATGCCGTTCGCGATCGAGCCCATTGCGTGTTCGCGCACGCCGAAGTGCATGTTGCGTCCATGCTGCCCCTCCGGGAGGAAATCGCCGGACCCATCCAGGTGGGTGTTGTTCGAGCTGGCGAGGTCAGCCGAGCCGCCCATCAGGCTCTCCAGCGCCGGAGCAAGGGCGTTCAGGGTCTTGCCGGAGGCCACCCGGGTCGCGATCTCGCCGCCCTTCGATTCGAATACCGGAAGCAGATCGGCGAGGTTCGCGGGCAGTTCGCCACTCATCGCCCGCCGCCAGGCCGCCGCCGCATCCGGGTCTGCGGCTTCGTACGCCGTGAACGAGTGGTCCCAGCTCTGTTCGAACGCGGCGCCGCGCGGGATCGCCTTGCGGAACTCAGCGAGCACCTCATCCGCGACGTAGAACGGGGGTTCCTCCGGGTAGCCGAGCGTCTGCTTCGTGAGGCGCACCTCGTCTTCGCCAAGGGCGGATCCGTGGGCCGCCTCCGTACCCGCCTTGTGCGGGCTGCCGAAACCGATGGTTGTCCGCACGACGATGAGGGAGGGCCGGGCCGCCTCCGCCTTGGCCGCGATGAGCGCCGCGTCGATTGCCTCCACGTCTTCGCCATCCACCTGCTGGACCTGCCAGCCATACGCCTCGAAGCGCTTGGCCACGTCCTCGCGGAAGGCGAGGTGCGTATCGCCTTCGATGGTGATCTGGTTGCTGTCGTAGAGGTAGATGAGCTTGCCCAGGGCGAGCGTGCCGGCAAGGCTCGCCGCCTCGGATGCGACCCCTTCCATCAGGTCGCCGTCGCTCACGATGCCGTAGGTGTGGTGGCCGACGATCGCCTGGCCTGGGCGGTTGAACCGCTCGCCCAGTGCCCGTTCGGCGATGGCGAAGCCGACGCCCATCGCGAATCCGGCGCCGAGCGGCCCCGTGGTCAGTTCGACGCCCGGCGTGTGGCCATACTCCGGGTGCGCCGGGGTTTTGCTGCCCCACTGACGCAGATGCTGAAGCTCCTCCAGCGGGAGGTCGTAGCCCGTGAGCGAAAGGAGGCTGTAGAGCAGCATCGATGCGTGCCCCGCGGAGAGCACGAAACGGTCGCGGTCCGGCCACGCCGGGTTGCGGGGGTTGTGGCGCAGGTGGCGCGTCCAGAGGGTCCAGGCCATCGGCGCCGCGCCCATCGGCGTCCCCGGATGGCCGTTCTTCGCCTTCTGGACGGCCTCAGCGGCGAGGACGCGGATGGTGTTGATGCAGATCTGGTCGATGGCGGATGGCGGCATGACCCAAGCGTACGAAAAAGGACCAGTAGCGAGTAGCAAGGGGCCACGAAGGCTGCCTCATAGCCGCCAGTGAGAACGAGCGGTCCAAGGTTCAGGCCGGACGCGGCTACTCGCCCCGATTGGGAGGCCGGCAAGCAACGAGCCGGCAAAGACCTTTGGATTCGCGATCATGAGTGTAGCAGCCCGACGAGCGGCCGGATGATCCCGCGGTCAGCGGCCACAACCGGCGTCTGGCGTTGCCACGCTGCCGCTGACAATGGCCGATGCCCGAACCGCCGCGTGCCTCATGCGCCCGCGGCCGACGACCCCTTCGCTAGCCCTGCCAGATGGGGTTGTAGCAGGCCACCGGATGGCTCGCGCGCTCCCCGGTCGCCAGCGGGGGCGCGGGCTCGGTCCGGCAAACGTTCATCACCTTCCCGCAGCGCGGGATGAACGGGCAACGTTCGGCCGGGGCGGTCATCTCGGGTGGATGTCCGGGGATCGCGTGCAGTTGCCGCCCCGCGCTATCGAGCCGCGGCAGTGTGTTCAGCAGCCCGTGCGTATACGGATGGAGCGGCCGCGCAAGCATCTCATCGACGCTCCCCTGTTCGATGATTCGGCCCGCGTACATCACGGCCACTTCGTCCGCGACCTGGGCGACGACGCCGAAGTCGTGCGTGATGAGCAGAATTGCCGTCCCCCGCGTCCGCCGCAGTTCGTCTAACTGGTAGAGGATCTGCGCCTGCACGGTCACGTCCAGCGCGCTCGTCGGCTCGTCCGCGATGATGACTTCCGGGTCCAGTGCCGTCGCGATGCCGATCATCACCCGCTGGCACATCCCCCCGGACAGTTGGAACGGGTACGCCTTCGCCACCCGCTCCGGGTCGGAGAGCCCAACTTCGTGCAGAATGCGCACCGCGCGCTGCTTCGCCTCCTTCTTCGGGAGCTTCAGGTGGCTTGTCAGTGTCTCCGCCACCTGGTCGCCAATCGAGATGACCGGGTTCAGCCCGGCCACCGGGTCCTGGAAGATGGTCGCGATGCGCCGTCCACGGTAGGTGCGCAGGTCCTTGTCGTTCATGGTCAGCAGGTCGTGGCCGTCGAACAGCACTTCGCCGCTGAGCACTTCCGCATCCTGCGAAAGAAGCCGGAGGATGCTCATGGCGGCGGTGGTTTTGCCCGAGCCCGATTCGCCCACCACGGCAAGCACTCGGCCTTCGTGCAGGTCGAACGAAGCGTTCTCCACGGCGTACGTGACGGCGTCGCGCGTCCGGTAGCGGACGGAGAGGTTGCGGACCCGGACGATTGGTTCGGTCATCGGTCACCGTGCGGGCCGCCTCCCCGCGCGGGCTGGCCTCGATATGCAGTTTAGTCGAACGGGCGGAAGGAACTGATGAAGCGTCCCTGTATTTCTACGTTGTCGGCCGAGGTGTAGATCGGCTGCATGGTGCTGTTCGCCGGTTGCAGCCGCACCCGGTTGCCTTCGAGGTAGTAGCGCTTCAGCGTCACCTCTCCTCGGTCCTTCAGCCAGACGGCGACGCGGTCGCCGTCCTGGGCCGCCTGCGCCGGTTCGAGGAAGACGATGTCGCCGTCGTCGATCAGGTCGTCGATCATCGAGGTGCCCTTCACGCGCAGCGCGAACACGTTCTGCCTGCCCCGAATCATGTCCTCCGTGACGGTCACCGTGTCTTCGACATCGTTGTTGAAGCGGTCACTGCTCGGGACCGGGATCGGCTGCCCGGCGGCGATGCTCCCGAGGATGGGGACATCGATGATCTTCGCCCGGCGCGCCTTGTTCCCGAGCACTTCGATGCCGCGCGATACTTCCCGGTCGCGGCGGATGAGGCCCTTCTCTTCGAGCTTCCGCAGGTTGTAGTCCACGACGGAGGTGCTGCTGATCCTGCAGCCTTCCTGGATGTCGCGAATGCTCGGGGGGTAGTCTTTCTCCTGCAGGAACTCCTTGAGGAAATCGAGGATATCGGCCTGCTTGCCGGAGAGCTGGCTCATGCTGACACTCCACCGAACGGATGTTCGCTCACTTTAACGATGCCGCCGGGTTATCGTCAAACCCCGTTCCGAACATCCGGTATGGGCGGCATGTGAACGAGCCCGCGCTACCCCGCCGCTTCCGGCGTGCGGTAGCGGAAGTCGCAGAAGGCCGCGCCCTGCATGCGCGTCTGTGTACGCTCGAACTCCAGGCCCGGGGCCATCCCTTCGAACGAGGCCGCGTCCCGGTTGCAGGAAAGCAGGAAGCCGAGGTCGCCCGCGCCCATCTCCCGGTACATCTCGACGAATTTGCAGGTCGTCACGTTGAATCCGTAGCTGGTTGGCCCGTCGTCCACCACATCCACGATCAGCGAGCCTTCGCTGATTGGCCCGGCGCCCATGCGCACCTTGAAGTCGGCCATGGTCTCGATGTGGGCGCGTTCGCGGATGGCCTCGCCCTGGGTGCGTGCGATTTCGCGGATGGTCTTGCCGACGAGCTGGTTGACGCGCTCCTCGCCGAACTCGGCCTGGAAGGTGCGGATCATCGGTACGAGCACGCCTGCCTCGATCCGCCGCCGCTCCAGCAGCGAAAGGTCCTCGACGGTGGCGGTTGCTGGCATGGTCATCTCTCCCGCTGCGCCTCGATCGCCTGCAGCGCGGCTTCTATCTCATCCCGGACCCACGGATCGTGCTCGATCATCAGCCGAATCTCAAGCATCGTCTTTGCAAGGAGCGAGCAGGCGCCACCCCAGCGTTCCGCGAGACGGCCCATGCCCCACGCGGCATGCCCCCGCACGAGCGCGGCGGAATCGCCGAGTGGACGCG
>JANXYE010000640.1 GCA_025350285.1 Chloroflexota bacterium | reverse complement strand
TGTTTACGAATTGATCTTGACGACGACGCCAGCGCCGACCGTCCGGCCGCCTTCGCGAATCGCGAACCGCAGCCCTTCTTCCAGCGCCACCGGCTGGATCAACTCTACCTTCATCGTCACGTTGTCTCCCGGCATGATCATCTCGACCCCTTCGGGCAGCCCGATCGATCCCGTTACGTCCGTCGTCCGCAGATAAAACTGCGGCCGGTAGCCGTTGAAGAACGGGGTGTGACGCCCCCCTTCTTCCTTGCTCAGAATGTACACCTGCGCATCAAACTTCGTGTGCGGCTTGATGCTCCCGGGTTTCGCCAGCACCTGCCCGCGCTGTACGTCCGCCCGCTCTACCCCGCGCAGCAGGCAGCCGACATTGTCCCCGGCCTGCCCTTCGTCGAGCAGCTTCTTGAACATCTCCACGCCCGTCACCGTCGTCTTGCGCGTCTCTTCGATGCCAATGATCTCGATTTCGTCGCCCGTCTTCACGATCCCGCGTTCGATCCGGCCCGTCACCACCGTGCCCCGCCCCTTGATCCCGAACACATCTTCCACCGGCATCAGGAACGGCTTGTCCAGCGCCCTCACCGGCGTCGGAATGTAGTTATCGACGGCGTCCATCAAGTCCAAGATGCACTTGTACTCGGGCGCGGCCGTGTCGGTCGAGGTCGATGACAGCGCCTTGAGCCCGCTCCCCCGGATGATCGGGATGTCGTCCCCCGGGAATTCCTGGCTCGAAAGCAGTTCGCGCAGTTCCATTTCGACTAGTTCCAGCAGCTCTTCGTCCTCCATCATGTCCACCTTGTTCAGGAAGACGACGACCGCCGGGACGGCCACCTGGCGGGCGAGGAGCACGTGCTCGCGCGTCTGCGGCATCGGCCCATCCGGCGCCGCGACGACGAGGATCGCCCCGTCCATCTGGGCCGCCCCCGTGATCATGTTCTTGATGTAGTCCGCGTGCCCCGGGCAATCGACGTGCGCGTAATGCCGCTTGTCCGTCTCGTATTCGACGTGGGCGATGGCGATGGTGATCCCCCGGGCGCGCTCTTCCGGCGCGCTATCGATGCTATCGAAGGCGCGGAACTGGGCTCCGCCCTTGAGGCCCAGCACTTTCGTGATCGCCGCCGTGAGCGTCGTCTTGCCGTGGTCCACATGGCCAATCGTGCCCACGTTGACGTGCGGCTTATTCCGTTCGAACTTTACTTTTGCCATCGCTGAGTCCCTTTCCTTCGCGGCCAGTTACGCGGCGCCCGCCGCCTGCTTGGAAAGCGTGGCGGCGATGTTCTTCGGTACTTCTTCGTAGTGGTCGAACTCCATGCTGTAGCTCGCGCGGCCCTGGGAGAGCGAGCGGATGTCGGTGGAGTACCCGAACGTTTCGGCGAGCGGCACCATAGCGTTCACGATCTGGGTCTTGCCCATGGATTCGGAACCTAGGATGATGCCCCGCCGGCTGTTGATGTCGCCCACGATGGAGCCGAAGTAGTCCTCCGGCGCACGGACTTCGACCTTCATGATCGGCTCAAGAATGATGGGGCCCGCCCTGCGAGCCGCTTCCTTGGCACCGATCGAACCCGCATTCCTGAACGCCATTTCCGACGAATCGACGGCGTGCATTGAGCCATCGACGAGGGTGACCTTGATGTCGAGCACGGGATAGCCCCCGAGCACACCGCTCTGGAGCGCTTCTCTCGCGCCGGCCATGACGTGAGGGATGTACTCCTTGGCAACCGAGCCGCCAACGATCTTGTTTTCGAAGACGAAGCCCTGGCCCCGCTCGAGGGGGTCAACTTCGAGTTCGACGACGCCGTACTGGCCCTTGCCGCCAGTCTGGCGGACCCAACGGCCTTCGGCCCGGGCGTGCTTTGTGATCGCTTCGCGGTAGCTCACCTGCGGGCGGCCGACGTTCGCGGCTACCTTATGTTCGCGGAACATCCGGTCCACGATGACTTCGAGGTGCAGTTCACCCATGCCCGAAATCAGGGTCTGGCCGGTTTCTTCGTCGAACGTCCAGTGGAAGGTCGGATCTTCTTCGCTCAACTTCATGAGCGCGTTGCCCATCTTATCCTGGTCGTCCTTGCTCTTCGGCTCCAGGGCGACCTTGATCACGGGCTCGGGGAAAATGATGTTCTCGAGGATGACGGGCGAGTCCTGCGAGCAAAGCGTATCGCCCGTGAACGTCTTCTTCAGGCCAACGGCGGCGGCGATGCCCCCGGCGTAGACCGCCTCGATATCTTCGCGCTGGTTGGCGTGCATGAGCAGCACGCGGCCGATGCGCTCGCGCTCGTTCTTCGTCGCGTTGTAGATATTTTCGCCTGCTTTGAGCACGCCGCTGTAGACCCGGAAGTAGGCCAGGCGGCCGACGAATGGGTCGCTCACGATCTTGAAGGCGATGGCGCTGAGCGGCTCATCGTCGCTCGCGTGGCGGATGATTTCGCCGCCGCCCTTCGGGTCGATGCCCTTCACCGGTGGAATATCGACGGGGCTGGGAAGGAAGTCGACGACCGCGTCAAGGAGGAGTTGGACGCCCTTGTTCTTGAGCGCGGAGCCGCAGAGGACGGGCGTCGCGAGATTGGCAATGGTGACGCGGCGGAGGGCCGCCCGGATCTCGTGAGAACTAATTTCGTGGCCCTCGAGGTACGAGATCGCGACCTGGTCATCGACATTGCCGATCGCTTCGATCATCTTATCGCGGGCGGCGGCGGCCGCTTCCAGGTAGTCGTCGGGGATGTCCCGGCGCTCGGGTGTGGAGCCCTTGTCGCCGCCGAACCACCACCAGCACATATCGATCAGGTCGATGCTGCCGTCGAACTCGCTTTCGAAGCCCTTCGGGATCTGTACGACGACGGGGTTCGCCCCGAGGCGCTCCACCATCATATCGATCGTGCGCTGGAAATCCGCGCCGGTGCGGTCCATTTTATTTACGAAGGCGATACGCGGGACGGCATAACGGTCCGCCTGGCGCCAGACGGTTTCTGATTGCGGCTCAACGCCGGCGACGGAATCGAAACAGACGACACCGCCGTCAAGGACGCGCAGGCTGCGCTCGACTTCCGCTGTAAAGTCCACGTGGCCGGGCGTATCGATGATGTTGATGCGGTGTTCGTTCCATTCGGCGGTAGTAGCGGCGGAGGTAATGGTGATGCCGCGTTCGCGCTCCTGCTCCATCCAGTCCATGGTGGCGCTGCCTTCATGGACCTCACCGATCTTGTAGGTTTTACCGGTGTAGAAGAGAATGCGCTCGGTCACGGTCGTCTTACCCGCGTCAATGTGGGCAATAATTCCGATGTTCCGGATGCGGTCGATTTCAACGGGACGGGGCATGAGACCTGTCTACCTCTTGTGGCCGCTTACCAGCGGTAATGGACGAAGGCGCGGTTGGCTTCCGCCATGCGGTGCGTTTCTTCACGCTTCTTGATAGCGGAACCGGTGTTGTTCGCTGCGTCCAGGAGCTCGCTGGCGAGCCGTTCGGTCATCGAACGGCCGCCGCGCGTGCGGGACGAAGTCAGGATCCAGCGCATGGAAAGCGCGATGCGGCGATCGGGCCGGATTTCGACCGGCACCTGGTAGGTGGCCCCGCCAACCCGGCGGGGCTTCACTTCGAGGACCGGCGTGGTGTTGCGGACGGCCTGGTTGAAGACGTCGATCGGGTCGCGCCCGGTCTGCGTCTGGATGCGTTCGAAGGCGCTGTAGACGATGCGTTCGGAGGTGCTCTTTTTGCCGCAGGTCATCAGCTTGTTAATCAGAATCTGCACCGTGACGTTGCCGTAGCGGGCATCTGGAGGGATTAGGCGGCGTTCGGGCCGGTTGCGTCGTGCCATCGTTCAGTCCTTCCTGTTTTCACGGTCCCCGGCGATGCGCCGGGGACTCCCACTACTTCTTGCGGCCGGCCGGCTTGGCGTTCTTGCGGGTGCCGTATTTGCTCCGGCCCTGCTTGCGGTTGTTCACGCCGGTCGCATCGAGCGCGCCTCGGACGATGTGGTAGCGGACGCCTGGCAGGTCCTTCACGCGGCCCCCGCGGACGAGGACGACGGAGTGTTCCTGAAGGCTGTGGCCCTCGCCAGGGATGTACGCGGTCACTTCGATGCCGTTCGAAAGACGGACACGGGCCACCTTGCGGAGGGCCGAGTTCGGCTTCTTCGGCGTCTGGGTGCGCACCTGGGTGCACACGCCGCGCTTCTGTGGGGAACCACGGCCGACAGCCTTCGTCATCCGGTTGGAATGACTGTTGAAGCTGAAAAGGAGCGCCGGGGCGCCAGATTTCTTCGCCTTCGGCGTTCGGCCCTTGCGGACCAACTGGTTAATGGTCGGCATTCCTGCTTCCCCTGCTTTTTCAGTGGCCGACGAACCCTGCCCCCGCGGTTTTTACGGAAGTGGGCCCGTTGGCCGGGATATTTGGGCACGAAAACAGGCCGAAAAGCCTGTTCGTGAACAGCGCCCGCGTCACCGAAGTGGCACGGGCCGTCTTCAAGCACGCAGCTCTACGACCTTCCGGAAAGAGACAGCTAGCCCGCTGTACTTCTGGCGCCGATCGGGCAGGGTAACACAGGGTCACCATCTGTCAAATCAGTGAAGGTTTATGCAACCCGAGGCACAGAGGCACGCAACGACCGTTGCGCACGCCGGGAGAGGCGTTCGGGGTCGGTTGGTTACGCGGCCGGAACCGGCTCCATCGCTCTTCGGAAGCTGGCCCGGCTGGCCGTCCGGGAGGTAAACCTCAGGGGCGGCCCCGTCCTGTCGATACTCTAGCACACTCCGGCCGCGGAGGCGTACGGGCGCCCGAAGCCCGCGCCGGACTGAATCTCGCCTACACGGTGGTAGCGAAGCAGCCGCCTGCGCGACGGTTCAACGGCGGGCGTGACTATGCTGTCGGCGACTCTTCAGCGCCGCCCGCCGGCTGCCGAACTCAAACGTATGGCAGACCAGACGTTCATGGACATCTTCAACCGGCTCAACATGGATGAGGCGTTCCGGGCGGAGGTCAAACGGGACCCGGCGGAGGCGCTCAGCGCCTTCCGCCTGACACGGGAGCAGGCCGAGGGCGTCGCGCTCCGCGGCGCCTGGAGCGACCGCATCCGGGCGCTGCCGATCTTCGGCAAGCTCACCGCATCGGAGTTCGCGCACGTGCTCACGCGGATGGAGGAGGGCTTTTACCGGCCGGGCGAAATCCTCATGCTCCAGGGCGACCCGGGCGATTGGTTCCACTACCTGACCGAGGGGAAGGTCGAGGTCCTCCAGGCGCCAGCCGGGCAGGACGTTTCGAAAGCGAAGCGAATCGACACCCTTGGCGCGGGCGAACACGTCGGTGAAACCGCCCTGCGCTTCAACACCGCGCGCAACGCGACGGTCCGGGCGATGACGAACGTCCGCACGTTGAGCCTCGAGGCCCATGATTTCCGCGAGCTGTTTCGCCGCCTGGCTGTAGCCTGACCTCGCCACCTCCGGCGACCGGTGGGTTATGACCGTGTATAACGAGAAGTACAACACTTCTCCGGCGACGGCATGGGCGGATGCCCGCGAAAGGACAGCTCATGGCCCGCCTGCGTTTTGGCGTCTTCCTTGCTCCTCACCATCCTATCGGCGAACACCCCACGCTCCAGATTCGGCGCGATGTCGAACTGGCGGAACACCTGGACCGGCTCGGGTTCGACGAGTTCTGGGTGGGCGAGCACCACTCTGGCGGATGGGAGACTATCGGGTCGCCGGAACTCTTCCTTGCGGCCGTGGGCGAACGCACGTCACGCATCCGCCTCGGGACGGGCGTCATCTCGCTGCCTTACCACCACCCGTTCAACGTCGCGACCCGGATGGTGCAACTCGACCATCTGACTCGCGGACGCGCGATCCTCGGGGTCGGGCCGGGCGCGCTCCCTTCAGACGCCCGCACCCTCGGCATTTCGCCAAGCACCCAGCGCGACCGGATGGACGAGGCGACGGGCGTTATCCAGCGGCTCCTGCGCGGCGAAACCGTGACCTACAAGTGCGATTGGTTCGAACTGAACGAGGCGCGGCTCCAGATCCTGCCGCTGCAAGAGGAACTGCCAATGTGTTCAGCCTCCTCGCTCAGCCCGGCGGGGATGAAGGTGGCCGGGAAGTACGGCATCGGCGTCATTTCCGTTGCCAGCCACACGGCCGAGGGCCTCGGCGCGTTGCCCACGCAGTGGGGCTTCGGCGAAACCTACGCGCGGGAAAACAACCAGACGATCGACCGCCGGAACTGGCGCGTGCTCTCGCAATGGCACATCGCGGAGACGAAGGAGCAGGCCATCGCGGAAGTGGCCGATGGCCTGGCGCGCTGGCACAACGAGTACAACATCGACATCCTCGGGCGGCCGAACGCGAACAAGACGGAGGATGGCGCCGCGATGGCGCGCTCGATGAACAGCTCCGGGGCGGCGATGTTCGGCACGCCCGAGGACGCCGTCCGCCAGATCCGGCATCTCGCCGAGATCAGCGGCGGGTTCGGCACGCTGCTCGGCTTCGCCCACGACTGGGCGCCGCGCGAGCAGCAGCTGCGCAGCTACGAGCTCTTCGCCCGCTATGTCATCCCGGAAGTGCAGGGACTGCTGCGGCCCGTGCAGGCGAGCGCGGATTATGTCAGCGAGAACAAGCGAGAACTCATGGAGGGCGCCGGCCAGGCGATCCT
>JANXYE010000631.1 GCA_025350285.1 Chloroflexota bacterium | reverse complement strand
CGACCCGGCGCTTGCGGTCGCGAGCCGCCTCGCGCGGGTGTAGCGGCTTGAGGCGGAGGGTCTGACGGTGATGGGCGGCCACTTCCCCGCGCCGAGCACGGGACAGGTGGTGCGGGTCGAGGCGCGGCGGACGTGGCGGTGGGCGGGGGCGTAGGCCCCCGCCCCCGACCCCTCTGGTATGAAAATAGGGGTCGCCGAGCGGTGGGCCCTCACCGCCTTCCCCGGAAGGACGGGCGAGGGGAGAGCGGCTTCGACGGTTGTGGCGGCGGCTGGCGCTGTTCAGCCAAGGGCCGCCGCTCCCCATCGGTCGCGCTGCTGATGGGCGCTGGCCGGGCGAGGGGAGAACGGGCCGCCACTCAGAGCCTTATTGGCCGGGCATTTTGAAGGCTTCGACCATGATGCCGGCGCCTGTGCTGGCGGCGAGGCGCATGCCGCGGACCTGGCTGTATTCGGGGGAGTTGTACCAGGCGAGGGCGGCCTCGCGGCTTTCGAATTCGAGCATGACGACGCGGACGGGCTTCCAGTCGCCTTCGATCGTTTCGACGGTTTCGGTGACGACGCGGGGGATAGCCTTGTGGGCGCCAACCGAGGGGCCGGCGGCGGCCTGGTAGGCGTTGAGCCCTGCGCGGTCGGTGATTTCATCCTGATAGAAGATCATGTAGACGGCCATTGGGAGAGTCCTTTCGGGTCGGCGCCGTGGAGGCGCGAGGGTCGATTCTACTGGACGGCTGGCCAACAGGTGCTGGTGCTGGGAGAACTGCGTGAGCGTCAGGATATTTGGGCGATGGCTCTGGCGGCTGGAGGTCTCGGGCGGGGCGGTGCTGGTGCGATTGCCTGGGCGCGGCTCCGTTGCCGTCGCCGTATGGGTGGCGCTGACCACTGGCAAAGCGATCAGTCAACCAGGCAGAGCTTTCGCCGTGAGCGCGGCCTGCGCACAATCGCTGATATGGAACTGCCGGAACTGCTGTCTACATCCACCGCATACCGAGGCCACCTGTTCGACGTGCATGTCGATGAACTGCGGATGCCGAACGGCGTGATCGCGAGGCGCGAGAACCTCCGCCACCCCGGGGCCGTCTGCATGGTGCCGGTCACGGACGATGGGAAGCTTCTGCTCGTGACCCAGTACCGGCACTCGGCCGGACGGCGGCTGCTCGAAATCCCGGCGGGGACGCTGGAGCCGGGGGAGGACCCGCGCGAAGCGGCGATCCGTGAACTCCAGGAGGAGGTGGGCATGAAGCCGGGCAAGACTGAGGCGCTCGGCGGGATCTTCGTCGCCCCGGGGTACACGACGGAGTTCATCCACATCTTCATCTGCAGCGAACTGACGCCGAGCCCACTGGACCCGGATGCGGACGAGGACATCGATGTGCAGCGAACGTCGGTAGACGAGGCGCTTGCGGCCATCGACAGCGGGGAGATCTGCGACGCAAAGTCCGAGGTCGGCATCCTGCGCTGGCTGCGGCGTACTGGGCGTTAGACACGGTGGCGAGGCCCCGCGTTGCCGAAGTGACGCTTCCGCCCTATCTTCCCCGGCATGCCACGCGGACTTGAACTGGACATCGGCCTGGCTGGACTCGCGTTACTCCGCAACTGGCTCGTTGGCGACGCCGAAACCGCCGACCGCCTGCTCGCCGAGGTGCGAAGTCTGGCGGTGGACGGGCATCCGCGAGCCGCGCCGTTCAGCGTGCCCGAACGGGAAGTTGACGACGCCTACTACGAGTGGGCGCCCGACTACGACTCGCCGCGCAATCCCGTGTTTCCAGCGGAAGCCTCCGCGATGCTCGATCTGCTGCGCGAGATACCGCACGGCGAGGCACTCGACGCGGCCTGTGGCACCGGCCGCCAATCGCTCCTGCTCGTGGGTCTCGGCCATACCGTGATCGGCGTGGATCGATCGCCAGCGATGCTCGAGATCGCGCGCCGGGAGCTTCCTGGCACGGACTTCCGCGAGGGATTGCTCCAGTCCTTGCCGGTCGCGGACGATTCGGTCGATCTGGTTGTCTGCTCGCTGGCTCTCACGCACACGGAGAACCTGCTCCCACCGATTCGCGAGTTCGCGCGTGTCCTACGGCCGGGCGGGTGGATTGTCCTCTCCGACATCCACCCGATGTTCATCGCCTCGAGCGGGCAGGCCGCCTTCCGCGACCGAGAAGGAAACCCGTCTTTCGTCCGCAACCACCGGCACTGGGCCAGCTCGTACTTCGAAGCCTTCCAAGCGGCATCGCTAAAGGTCGAACGAATGGTGGAGGCGTGCTACGAACGGGAGCACGTGGGCCTGATGATCGGCAAAGGAGGACCCCTCTCCGACTTCGCCGTGCATGCCGCATTCGACGGACTTCCCGCCGTGCTGCTCTGGTCGGTGCGCAAGCCCTCCTGAGTTCGCCGCCGCGGCATCGCCGGACGGACCCGTTCGCCGGCCAACGAATCGAATTTCCTATACGGCGATGCACGCGGCTGCATTGCTGGGGTGTGAGCGCGAGAGTAGGATTCCGCGAGGGCAGCGCCCGGAAAGCCTGCTCCGCGTGTGAACACCAGGAGGATCCGGATGGCGCAAGCCGTGCCCGCCGCGCACAGGCGGGGCTTTCTCTCGACACTCAGGATCGACGCATGGTGGATCGAACCGCTCCTTGTGGCCGCCAGCCTCGGCATCTTCTTCGGCTGGCTCACGATCAGTATTTTCCTCGACCAGTGGGCCTTCGAAATCGGGCCTTACATTTCGCCGGTTTACGAACCAAAGCTCTTCGAAGCGAAGGGCAGTATCTTTATCTCGCCGGCGATGGTTGTACTGCTTGGTCCAGTGCCGTTTCGTGCCACCTGCTACTACTACCGGCGCGCCTACTACCGCTCGGTGTTCCTGAGCCCGCCGGCCTGCGCCGTTGGCGATATCGGGAAGACGTACAAGGGCGAAAGCGGCATGCCGCTGATCGTGCAGAACGCCCACCGGTTCTTCATGTACGTCGCTCTTCTTTTCATCCCGATTCTCTGGTACGGAGCGATCAAGAGCTTCTGGAACAGCGACGACACAATCGGGGACACCGGTATCGGCATCGGTCTCGGCTCCGTCATCCTCTGCCTCAACGCGTTCCTGTTGATGATGTACACGTTCTCCTGCCACTCGCTGCGTCACTTTGTCGGCGGCGGGCTGGATTGCTTCAGCTGCACGAAATGGACGCAGGCACGGAAACGAGCGTGGGACTGGGCCACGCTCTGGAACATGCGGCACCGTGCCTGGGCGTGGTCGAGCCTGGTTGTGATCGTCTTCACCGATGTTTACATCCGGCTGGTCGCGAACGATGTCATCTCCGACCCGAACACGTGGGGCTTCTAGATGTCCGAATACGAACAGCATGAGTACGATGTGGTAGTTGTGGGCGCGGGCGGGGCGGGGCTCCGCGCAGCGATTGAAGCCTCGGCCCAGGGGGCGCGGACGGCGCTCGTTTGCAAGTCCCTGCTAGGCAAGGCCCATACGGTGATGGCCGAAGGTGGTATTGCGGCGGCCATGGGTAACGTCTACCCGGAGGACAACTGGAAGGTCCATTTTCGCGACACGATGCGCGGCGGGAAGATGCTGAACAACTGGCGGATGGCGCTGCTCCACGCCCAGGAAGCCCCGGATCGTGTGCACGAACTCGAATCCTGGGGGGCGCTGTTTGACCGCACACAGGATGGCCGGATCCTTCAGCGCGACTTCGGCGGCCACCGCTACGCGAGGCTTGCCCACGTGGGAGACCGTACGGGCCTCGAGATGATCCGTACGCTCCAGCAGCACGCCGTCCATCGCGGAATCGACGTGTTTATGGAGTGCACCATCCAGCGCCTGACCAAGGACGGCGATCGGGTTTCGGGCGCGGTAGGCTACTGGCG
>JANXYE010000579.1 GCA_025350285.1 Chloroflexota bacterium | reverse complement strand
CGGTGGGATGATCACGCCGGAACGCGATCTCGAGGCTGCTCGGGGGCAGGTGGAGTTCCAGAAGTACTTCATCGCCCGCCTCGAAGAGCGCCGCTCCGAGCCCCGTGACGACCTCCTGAGCGCGCTCCTGGAGGCGCGCGTCGAGGGCCAGACGCCGCTCGACACGCCTGAGCTGCTGAGCATCATTTCCCAGATCCTGGTCGCCGGCAACGAAACGACGACCAATATGGTCGCTGCCGCGATGCTTCTGCTGATTCAACATCCGGCTCAGTTGGAGGCGGTCCGCGCCAACCACTCCCTCATCCCCAACCTCGTCGAGGAGGCGTTGCGCTACGAGTCACCCGTGCAGGGCCTCTTCCGCCTCGTCGCAAGGGACACCGAGGTGGGCGGCACGTACATCCCCGCGGGCACCCGGCTGATCGTGATGTATGGGTCGGCGAACCGCGATGAAGGTCAGTTCCCGGGCGGGGAGGAGTTCGACATCTTCCGCGCCAATGCCCGCACCCACCTGGCGTTCGGGCAGGGCATCCACTTTTGCCTTGGCGCGCCGCTCGCCCGAATGGAAGGTGTGGTGGGATTCGAAACGCTGCTCAGCCGGCTGACAAACATCCGGGCCGCGCCCGGCAAGAACGACTTCACGCACACGCCAAGCTTTATCCTCCGTGGACTGAAGCACCTTAATCTCACGTTCGACCGCGCCTGAACGGCGCGCGGAAGGAGTCCCGCATGACCACCGAAAGGCAGCCCGCGCCCTTCACGGGCTCGACGCTCGAATGGGCCAACCCACCCGCTTCGACTCTTCCTCGCATGAAGACGGAGTCCCCGGGACCACGCTCGCGCGACATGCATGCGCGCATGGAGCGCCACCAGCGGGGAAGCTACACCGCCATGGTTGGGCTCCACCCGGTTGCCTTCGAATCAGGCCAGGGCGTGGTCCTGCGGGACGTCGATGGCAATGAATACATCGACTTCTCCTCCGGGATCGTGGTCACGAACCTCGGTCACGCGCATCCGTCCGTGGCCGCGGCTGTGGGGCAAGCGGCAACTGAACTCGACAACGTCCACGACTTCGCCCACCCGCGAAAGGTGGAGGCAATGGAGGCGTTGGCGAGCATCACCCCCGGGGACTTAAAACTGTTCACGTTCTTCTGCGCCGGCACGGAAGCGGTGGAGGGCGCGATGCGTGTGGCGCGCGCAAAGACGGGCAAGCATGGCTTCGTCAGCTTCTTCAATGACTACCACGGGCGCACCGGTGGCGCTGCCGGCGTCACCGCGGCGCAGGCGTCGAACGGACTGCGTCCCTCGGGCTCATTTCTTGTCCCGAGTGGTCACGCTTACCGCTGCACCATGTGCACGGGAGGCCCGTGCGACCTCCGCTGCGCTGGCCTCCTGGAACAATCGATCGGACAGAACATGCCCGGGCAGATGGCGGGTGTCGTAATGGAGCTCATCACCAACGGCAACGGCGCCACCGTCTACGACGAACGCTACGTCCCCACCGTGGCTGAGATCTGCCAGCGCAACGGCATGATGTTCATCGCCGATGAAGTGGCGACCGGCTTCGGCCGCACCGGCGCCTGGTTCGCGAGCGATCATTACGGCGTCGTCCCTGACGTGATGTGCATCGGCAAGGGACTCGGTAATGGGTTTCCCGTGACCGCCATCGCCGTGCGCGAAGAGCACGCGGAAGCGCTTGCCTCCTCCTTCCCTTCCACTTCCTACGGGGGCAACCCGATGGCCTGCGCCGCGATTATCGAAACGATCCGGCTGATGAAGGAGGAGCGGCTCGTCGAGCACTGCCACGACCTCGGGGAGTACGCCCTCGGGCTCATGCGGGACATGCAGTCACGCCACAAGATCGTCGGCGAGGTTCGCGGCAAGGGCGCCCTGCTGGCGGTTGAGCTCGTGAAAGACAAGGCGACGCGGGAGCCGTTTCCGCAGGCGGGTAACCTCGTTTACCAGACGGCCTTCCGCAATGGGGTCTCCTGGGCCACCGCCGGCCACATCCTCCGAATCACGCCGCCCATCGTGATGTCGAAGGAGATCTTCGCCCGTGGCCTCGAAATCGTCGAGGACGCCATCTACGAGGTCGAGCGAGAGTTCGGTTACACCTAAGGCGAAAGCGAGAACAAGCACCGTCCATGAACCGCATCCAGGCCATCAACCCGCCGGAACTCTTCGACGGCCCATCGGCCGGCATCTCACAGGCCATCCGCGTCGGCGACACGATCTACTGTTCGGGTCAGGTGGCGTTCGGCGACACCCTCGAAGAGCAGGCCCGTGGCGCGTTCCAGAACGTGAAAACGTTGCTCGAAGCGGCTGGCGCCACCATGGCGGACATCGTCAAGATGACCGTCTACACTACTGATCCCGACTGTTGGCCCAAGACGGAGGCCGTCCGCAACGACTACCTCAAGGCCCCGCACCCCGCCGCCACGCTGCCGGTCGTGAAAGCCCTCGCCTCCCCGCGGCTCATGATCGAAATCGATGTGATCGCCGTCGTGGGCGCCGGCCGGGCGAAATAGGCGCGGAAGCATCCACTTCAGAGGCGCCGTCATCGTGGGCCTCGATTCCGGCCCCGGCGTCGTCGATCATGGGCCCAAAGGCTCCGGCGATAGAATCGCTGACGGCGTCGTTGGCCCGCGGTTCGTCGGACTTCATGGCGACCACCGATTCGTGTGTAGCGCGGCTGGGACGGCGGCCCCACCATGCGGTCGCGCGGTTGCCCACCCACCGCACCGCACCGCCGGGGTCACACCGAACATCCATCGCCGGACGTGCCTGAAGGCAGCCATGGAAACTCCACCGAAGCCAGCAGGTCCATCGGCGTCGGATCCCCCGACGGTCGGGCTCGTCCTCGGTCGGGGCCGTTCGGTGGGATCGCTGGTCGTAGCCTCTTCCCATTCGTAGCTCCGTCGCACGATGACAACGTCGTGGCGGGCGCGACACCCGTTTCGCTCCCGTGTTGCTAGAATGCGCTGGCAACGAAAGGGGCGGTGCGCTCCACATGGCCCAGGTCGTCATTGACAACCCGATCCTGAACTCGCCGTATGACGAGCCGAGCCGCTTCCGGTTGTTCGACGACGACGGAATCACGAACGAGATTTCGGAGGGCCGGCGCCCCAGCTCTTACTTCGTGCCCATCGCGGCACCGAAGCGGCGTGGGACGCAACTCGCGTTCGAGACCGAATGGGTCAAGGAACGCCAGAAGGACAACGACCAGATCAACCGCATCCGTGCGCGGGTGGACGCCTGGCGGAAGGGCGGATACAGCGGCGTAACGCGGACGACCGCCCGCCTGCTCGCGTACTGGCGCGACCCGGAACGCGAGCGAAAGCTCTTCTTCTGCCAGGTAGAGGCCCTGGAAACGGCCATCTACCTGACCGAGGTCGCGTCGCGCTTCGGCGACGGCTGGATCGCCGATTATCTGCGCCAGCAGAACGAAGACGCCGGGTCGAAGCTGCCGCGGATGGCCTTCAAGATGGCTACGGGCTCGGGCAAGACGGTCGTCATGGCCATGCTGATCGCCTGGAACACGCTCAACAAGGCAGCGAACCCACAGGATGCGCGCTTCGCGGACGCCTTCCTCGTCGTCACGCCGGGGATCACAATTCGGGACCGGTTGCGGGTCATCCTTCCCAACGACCCCAACAACTACTACCGCGAACGCGACCTCGTGCCGGCCGACCTGATTGCGACGCTCCAGCGCGCGCAGGTGGTGATCACCAACTTCCATGCGTTTGCGCAAAAGGAGCGGACCGACGGGAGCAAGCTAACGAAGAAGCTCTCCGGCCAGGAGGCGACAGGCGTCTC
>JANXYE010000562.1 GCA_025350285.1 Chloroflexota bacterium | reverse complement strand
GCCGAGCTTGTGCCGGCGTGTGCCGCGCTGACTTCGGGCGGTCCTATCGGACGACCGGTCCCATGGAGCGCGCCTCGCCCCTCAAAGCGACCGTTCGTCCTCTGTCGCCCCTGCGCTCGGTGGTTCAGCCGCACCTACAGCGTGAGTTCGCGAGATTCGCGGGCGCTGCGGTAGCAGGCATCGACGATTTCATGGGCCTTCAGCGCCGTGCGGAAGTCGGGGAAGGCGGGGCGATCCTCGTTCACGCAACGAAGAAACAGGTAGTCCTCCAGCATGCCCCTGCGGGCGAGCTCGAACTCCGTATCGTCGAGGCCGGCGATGGCGCGGTAGCGTTCGAGCACTTCGTCCGCCGAGAGTTCGACCTCCGGGCCGCTGCGCAGCTGGTAGCGGATCGGGCCGATGAAGTCGTGCTCTGTTTCGAAACGGCCGCCCTCGAAGAACACTTCGAGGTGGCGCAACGAGGGTCGGCCATCGATCGCGTGCCAGATCGAGGAAAGGGTCGTCTGGTGGCCGCCTTCGTGCTGAAAAGTGGCGAGCGCTACATCTTCGACGCCGGTCCGGTGGCTGGTGTAGCGCGTGTGGCAGCGGACGGCGGTGATCTCGCCGAAGAGCCAGCGAAAGAGATCGACATCGTGGATCGAGTGCTCGATGAGGGCGCCGCCGCCTGCCTTCTCGACATCGGCGCGCCAGGAACTGGCGTAGTGGCCGTGGTCCGGAAAGAACTGGTCGTCCCGCAGATGGGCCGTCAGGAGCGGGCCGAGGTCGGGCTCCGAAAAGAGATCCTTCATGACCATGAAGACGGGCGAGTAGCGCAGGACGAGCCCCACCTGGTTGACGACTCCCGCGGCTTCCACATCGGCCACCATCTGGCGGACCGCATCGAGAGACTTCGCGAGCGGCTTTTCGCAGAAGATGTGGAGCCCACGCCTGGCGGCCTCCGCGACGAGCGCCGGGTGCTCGGAGGTCTCCGTGCAGATGTAGACGGCATTCAGTCGTGGGTGGTCGAAGAGCGCCCCTGGCGAATCCGTCACCGTGGTCGCGCCGGTGAATCCGGCGAAGTCCGCGGCACGCGCCGGGTCGCGGTCGCAGACGGCGTCGTAGGTGCCGGGGACGTGTTCCGAGCGGAGCGCCCCGCACAAGTTGCGGGAATGGAAGCGGCCGATATGGCCACAGCCGATGAGTCCGACGACGGGTTCGGGCACGGGAACTCCTGGGGGCGGGCGGGCCGCGCGATTTACAACGATTTTACGTGCGGATTGCCGAATTGCGGGGAAACTCTCCCCGAGGATGGGAGATACTCAGACACACGGGCAAGGTTCTGCCTTGCCCGAGGGCGCGAGCCGTTCGGTGACCAGGCACCTGGGGGCGCTTGTGCACAGTCTCGGGCGGCTCGCACCCCCTGTTCACCTCTCTGGTGTCTCTTCCCTGGCGAACCCTGTGCAAGGCCTTCCGATTGGTTCCGGAAGGCCTTTCGCGTTTGCGGGCGCGTGCGAGGGTTGCGTGAATCACCGAGATCCGCATAGCGGACACCGGCGTTTGAGGACACCGACTTGGTGGCCATTCATGGCAGGTCCCCAGCTTGGAGACCGAGTTCCGCGGCGCGCCCCCGAACCGCCCGCATCGTCACCTCTGTGTCCGCTCATTCGCCCTCGGTGCGCTCTGCGGTTCAGCAACACCCTCCCCCACCGATGTCGCCGCCCACGCCGCTTTGTTGGGAAAAACGCCCGTGCTATAGTTCAGCCGCCCTTCGGGACAGATTTCACAAACGGCGCGGCGCGTGCTTCACGATTACGGCCAAATTGGGATCCTGGTCATCATCTCGCTCATCTTTCCGCTTGGCGCGGTGGTGACGAGTTGGGCGCTGCGCATGGTCAACGTCCGCCCGGATGTCCCTTCGAACCCGGTGATGACCGACACCTACGAATGCGGCCTCCGCACCGAAGGCCCGAGCCTCGTCCAGTTTAACTTTCGCTTCTACTACATCGCCCTGCTCTTCGTCCTCTTCGATGTGGAGCTGGTCTTCCTCTTCCCGTGGGCCATCATCTACGACACCATGGGCTGGCCCGGGTTCTTCGAGGGCGTCGGCTTCATCGGCATCCTCTGTCTCGGCATCCTCTACGCGTGGCGCAAGGGCGCCCTGGAGTGGCGCTGATGCCCACACGCTGGTGGACGGGACAGGAAATGGCCGAAGCCGCCGAGCGGCTCGTCCCCGGTTCGGTCGCTAAATCGACCGACGCCGCCTGCTATCTCCACGTCGAGAAGATGCTTGAGGCGATGGAAGCGCTGCGGGTGGATCCCGAGACGGACTTCCTCCACCTCACGAATACCTGCGGGGTCGATTTCTGGGACCATTTCGAGGTTGTCTACCACGTGCAATCGTTCGACAAGAACCAATTCGGGACGCTGAAAGTTGAATGCTGGGAACGCGATGACGCCGTCCTCCCGAGCGTCACCGGCGTCTGGTATGGGGCGTGGATGCAGGAGTGCGAGACCTACGACCTCTTCGGCATCAAGTTCGAAGGCCACCCGAACCTGCACCGTATCCTCCTCTGGGAGGGGTTCCCAGGCTGGCCCCTGCGCAAGGACTTCCTTTCCATGCCCGGCGGGTTACAACCTGGCCTCAACGAGTTCGCTGGGACGGCGCGGCGCGATGCCCCGCCCGTCGTGGTGGTCGAATGAACGCCTTGAAGAGTGAGCCGTTCGTCCTCAACATCGGGCCGCAGCACCCATCGACCCACGGCGTGTTTCGCGTCAAAGTCACGGTCGATGGCGAGCGGATCATCGACGCCGAAATGGTCATGGGCTACCTCCACCGTTCCATGGAGAAGCTGGCGGAGGAGCGTACCTACACGCAGAACATCCCGTTTACGGACCGCACGGACTACCTCTCGAGCATGTCGAACAACCTCGGCTACTGCCTGGCGGTGGAGAAGCTCGCGACAATTGAGGTGCCGGACCGCGGCAGCGCCATCCGCGTGATCATGGCCGAGTTCCAGCGCATCGCCAGCCATTGCATGGCGGCCGGCGCGTTTACGAACGATACGGGCGCCTGGCAGACGCCGGTCATGTGGGCTTTCCGTGAGCGTGAAAAAATCCTGGACCTGTTCGAGATGACCTGCGGAGCGAGGCTCACCTGCAACTACATGCGCATCGGCGGCGTCGCGTTCGATTTGCCGAAGGAGTTCGAGCCACATGCGCGGAAGCTCGTGGACACGCTCCCCGGCTTCGTCGATGAACTCGAAGGCCTGATGAGCGAGAACGAGATCTTCCTTGCCCGCACCCGCGGCGTTGCCGTGGTGCCACACGAACTGGCGGCCAACGCGAGCCTCGCCGGCCCGATGCTGCGCGGCAGCGGCATCGCCTGGGACATCCGCAAAGCGGACCCCTACTGCGGCTACGAGAAGTACGACTTCGACATCCCCATCGGCTACCAGGGCGATAGCTTCGACCGCTTCATCGTCCGGCTCGAAGAGATGCGCCAGAGCGTGAAGATCATCAAGCAGGCCCTCGACGGCCTGCCATCAGGGCCACACTCGACCCAGGTGCCGCTCGCCTTGCGCCCGCCGAAGGGCGAAGCCTACGCCCGCGTCGAAGGCCCCCGCGGCGAGCTCGGCTACTACCTGGTCAGCGACGAAGGGCCATCGCCCTACCGTTTCCACATTCGCCCGCCATCCTTTATTAACCTGAGCGTGCTGAAGCAGATGACCGTCGGCCACAGCGTCGCGGATGCGATCGTGGCCCTCGGTTCGGTCGATATCGTGGTCGGAGAGATCGACCGATGAGCCTCCTCATGTTGATCACCGACAACTGGTACGACATCCGCGACCTCGGCAACGTCTCGCACGAAATCCTCTACCAACTGGATCGCGTGCTGCCGTACTCGCTCGTGTACATCATCGCGGCGTTGATGGGCTTCGTCGCGAGCTTCCTGATTTTCGTGCTGCCCTCGCAGCTCTTCGTCGGCGTGTTGGGCGAACGAAAGATCATTGGGCGGATGCAATCGCGTTACGGCCCGAACCGCGTCGGGAAGTTCGGGCTCCTCCAGCCGATCGCCGACGCCATCAAGCTGATCCAGAAGGAAGCGTTGACTCCGAAGGCGGCGGATAAGGCGGTCATGTATATCGCGCCGATCGTGTTCGTAGCGCCGGCCGTGCTGCTGTTCGCGGTCGTGCCGTTTGGCGGGCACTCCGTGTTCGCTGATATTCCGGTCTCCATTGTCTACTTCATCGCGATCTCCGGCTTGCCCGTGCTGGCGGCGTTCATCGGCGGCTGGAGCCACGCGAACAAGTACTCGCTCTTTGGGTCGATGCGCATCGTGGCTATGACTATCAGCTACGAAGTCCCGCTCGTCCTTTCGCTGCTCAGTGTCGTGCTCATTACGGGGACAATGCGCCTCGGCGGGCACGATGGCATCGACGGCATCGTCCAGTGGCAGCGCGACTACCACATCTGGCTGATCTTCCTGCAGCCGCTCGCCTTCCTTATCTACTTCTTCTGTGTCAGCGCCGAGCTGAACCGTACGCCGACCGACATCGCCGAGGCCGAATCTGAGATCGTGGCCGGCTACCTGACCGAGTATTCTGGGATGAAGTGGGGCCTGTTCTACGGCATGGACATTGGCTACGCGCTGGCGGCGGCCGCCTTCGCCTCGACCGTCTTCCTTGGCGGCTGGTCCATGTTCGGGCTCGACCGCTGGATCCCTTCCTGGCTGATCATCATCGCTAAGACGCACCTCTTCTACTTCATCTTCATCTGGACGCGCGGAACCCTGCCGCGGCTTCGGATCGACCAGTTGATGACGTTCGCCTGGAAGTTCCTGCTGCCGCTTTCGCTCGCCAACCTGCTCGTCATCGCGACGGAGAAGGTCATCTGGAACAAGGCGACCGATGGCAACTTCGACAACTTCTGGGTGTACATCTTCGCCGCCGTGAACATCCTCCTGAGCGTGGCCGCCGTGTTCATCTGGGCGCGGCTCCTGGGCTACCGGCCGGAGGCGACTCCGAAGCGGCCCCGGCTCGTGAACACCGCCAGCGGCTATGTCCCCATACCTGCCCCGTCGCGGGAGGTGCGATAGTGCACGGCGCCGGCCCCAACCTCGCTTTCTGGGTGCTCGCCGCACTGACGCTCGTTTCGGCGGGCGGCGTGATGGTCTCACGCAACCTGCTCCACGCGGTACTCTTCCTCATCGTGAGCTTCCTCGGTGTCGCGGGGTTCTTCATCTTGCTCTCCGCGCCGTTTTTGGGGATGGCCCAGATCATCATTTACGTGGGTGCGATCGCCGTGCTCGTGCTGTTCGCTATCCTCCTCACGCCACGAGCTGGCCGCGACAACGGCGAGACACGCTGGGCGGCGCCCGGCGTTTTGCTTTCGATAGCCCTGATGGCGGTCCTCCTGTTCGTGATCACGGACACGAAGTGGACCACGGCAAAGGACGCGCCCGAGATCACCGCGGCGGATCTTGGCCAGGCGCTGCTTTCCACCTGGGTGCTGCCGTTCGAAATCGCCTCCGTGCTGCTCACGGCGGCGCTCATCGGTTCGATCATGCTCGTCCGGTCGCCGGAAGAGGAAGCGGAGGACGCACTCCAATGACAGTGGGACTGGAACACTTTCTTGTCGTCGGTGCGCTCCTGTTCTGCCTCGGGCTGGCGGTCGCGCTTTCGAAGCGCAACGCTATCGGCGTGCTCATGGGCATCGAGTTGATGCTCAACGCCGTGAACCTGACGCTCCTGTCGTTCTCGCGTTTCCAGGACACCCCCCACAAAGTGGCGGGCCAGACGTTCGTCGTGTTCGTCATCACCGTTGCGGCCGCGGAAGCGGCTGTTGCGCTCGCCCTCGCCGTCTCGGTCTACCGTAACCGGCAGACCGTCGATGTCGATCAGCTGAATCTGTTGAAGTCGTAAGCCTATGTGGGTCGAATTCATGACCGTCCGGAACGCCTACATCGCCGAGACCTGGTGCGAGCTGTTCGCCGCAGAGGGCCTCTCGATACGCGTCATCCCGCCCATCAGGCAGGGCGAGAAGGCCTCGCTGCGCGATGAGCGGACCCTGTATGTCCCGACTGGCAAGGCCCACGTGGCCCGCGAAATCCTGAGGAAGATCTAGCCGATGCTACACCTCGCTACCGAGGCCGCCGCGCATCCGACCGTCTCCGAGGGGGTCCTCTGGGCGATCCTGGCCGCGCCGTTCGTTGGCTGGGCGCTGATCGTCCTGTACGTGCGGAAGCTCCCGCTGGTCGCCGGCTGGCTGGCGGCGGCGGCCGTCGGCGTGGCCTGCGTGCTCAGCTACGTCGTGCTCTTCAACGTCATCGCTAAGGGCGGCATCGCGGTCCACACCCACGAATGGTTCCGCGCTGGCGACCTCGTGGTGAACTTCGGGGTGCGCATCGACGGGCTGACCGCCGTGATGCTCTGCGTGGTCACGTCGGTCGCGTTTCTCGTGCAGGTCTATTCGAACGGCTACATGAAGGGCGACCCCGGGATCGGGCGCTACTTCGCCCACATGTGCCTGTTCACGACTTCGATGATCGGGCTCGTACTCGCCGACAACCTGTTCATGATCTTCATTTTCTGGGAACTCGTCGGCCTCTGTAGCTACCTGCTCATCGGCTTCTGGTTCCACAAACCGAGCGCCGCGGCCGCCGCCAAGAAGGCGTTCATCGTGACGCGCATCGGCGACCTTGGGCTGCTCGCCGCGCTGCTCCTGATCTACACGCGAAACGATGGCAACTTCGACGTTTCCGCGATCCAGGCTTGGGCGCTCAATTCCGGCACGCCGGGCTATCTGGTGACCCTCTTCGCGCTCGGCATCTTCGCCGGGGCGGTGGGCAAGAGCGCCCAGTTCCCCCTCCAGGTCTGGCTGCCAGACGCGATGGAAGGTCCCACTCCCGTTTCGGCGCTCATCCACGCGGCGACCATGGTCGCTGCTGGCGTGTACTTGATGGCGCGCTTCTTCCCGGTACTCGAAGCCTCCCCCGACGCCCGCCACGTCGTGGCCTGGATCGGGGCCGCGACGGCGCTCATAGGGGCGACCATCGCGCTCGTGCAAACCGACTTCAAGCGCGTGATGGCCTATTCCACCGTGAGCCAGCTCGGGCTGATGATGCTCGGCCTCGGTGCGCTCGGCTACGTCGCCGCGATCTTCCACCTGTTGACGCACGCCTTCTTCAAGTCGCTCCTCTTCCTCAGCAGCGGCAACGTGAACCATGCCACGAACACGTTCGACATGCGCCTGATGGGTGGGCTCCGCAAACAGATGCCGATCACCCTGGTGACCTGTGTGATTGGCTCGTTGAGCCTGGCGGGCGTCGTGCCTCTCGCCGGATTCTGGTCGAAGGACGAAATCCTGCTCGACGCCTGGCGCGACAACCGCGGGCTCTGGGTGGTGGCCTCCCTCGTATCGGCGATGACCGCGTTCTACATGTTTCGTGCCATCTTTCTGGTGTTCTTCGGCGAGTACAAAGGCGGCCAGCCGGTCGACCATCACGATGAAGACAGCCACTTCCACGGGGACCCCGCCCACCCGCACGAGGCGCCCCTCGTGATGTGGCTGCCACTCGTAATTCTCGCGGTGCCGGCTATTGGCGCGGGTATCTTCGCGCTCAACCACGGCTTCCGGAACTTGATCGTCGATGCGCTCCCTCTAGAAATCGCGGACCAGATCAAGTCCGAGTCGAGCTTCAAGTGGGGCGTAGCGATAGCCTCCTCCGCCTTCGCGGCGGGCGGAATCCTCCTCGCCTGGGCCATCTACTACAAGCAGTGGTTCTCGAGCCGCTCGATTCGGATGGGCTTCGCGCCGCTCACCAACCTGTTCGAGAACAAGTGGTTCTTCGATAGGCTGTACGAAGACTTCTTCGTGAAGCTCGTCCTGCAACGCGGCTGGAACCGGCTGCTCGAACTCAACGACAAGTACGTTGTCGATGGTGTCGTCAACGGTTCCGCGCGGGTGGCCTCGATGGCCAGTGACCGCCTTCGGTTCATTCAGTCCGGCCAGATCCAGGGCTACGGCCTCGGCATCGCCGCCGGTGTCGTCGCCGTCGTCATTGCCGTTTACGCGGCCAACCCGCTCTAAAGGAGGAGACGGACTATGTGGTGGCTCACGATCCTGCTCTTCCTGCCGGTGGCGGCGGCCGTCCTTATCGCGCTGTTGCCGGAGAGCCGCGAGCAACAGGCCAAGTGGGTTGCCCTGCTCGCGTCCGTAGCCACGCTCGCCGTTTCGCTCTATCTGTTTTACGATTTCCCCAGCGGTTCCGGCGGGTTTCACTACACGATCAACGAAAAGTGGGTGGATGTCGGGTCATTTAACTTGCGCTACCACCTGGGCGTCGATGGTATCAGCCTCCCGTTGGTGGTCCTGACGACTTTCCTCACCCTCGCTTCCGTGCTCGTCTCGTTCAGCGTAACCAAGCGGCCGCGGCTCTACTACGCGATGCTGATGATACTCAGCACCAGCGTGCTCGGTGTCTTCATTTCGCTTGACTTCATGCTCTTCTTCCTGTTCTGGGACCTCGAGCTTTTTCCAATGTTCTTGCTGATAGCCATCTGGGGCTCCGGCCGCAAGGAGTACTCGGCGACGAAGTTCGTGCTCTACACGATCGCCGGGTCGGCGTTCATGCTGGTCGGCATCCTCGTGTTGGCTTTCGATGCCGGGACGTTTGATATCGTGCAACTCGGACAGGCGTCGTTTGGCGATACGGTCTTACCGGTTCGCTGGGTGTTCCTGTTCCTCTTCATTGGCTTCGCCGTGAAGCTGCCGATTGTGCCCTTCCACACCTGGCTCCCAGACGCCCACAGC
>JANXYE010000555.1 GCA_025350285.1 Chloroflexota bacterium | reverse complement strand
CGATCTCGTCGATACGGTTGAGGAACTCGGGCTTGAAGACGTTCTTCACTTCCGCGAGAACCTTGTCTTTCATCCGCCGGTAGCGATCGTCGGCGGAGGCGGCGGAGCCATTGTCGAGCGCGCCGAAACCGAGGCGGGAATCCTTCTTAATGAGGTCCGAGCCGATGTTGCCGGACATGATGATGATGGTGTTGCGGAAGTCCACCTTGCGGCCCTTGGCGTCGGACAGGCGGCCTTCGTCGAAGATCTGGAGGAGGAGGTTGAAGACATCCGGGTGGGCCTTCTCGATTTCATCGAGCAGGATGAGGCAGTAGCTCTTGCGGCGAACGGTATCGGTGAGCTGCCCGCCGTCTTCGTAGCCGACGTAGCCCGGAGGTGCACCGATGAGGCGGGCGACGGTGTGCTTTTCGCTGAATTCGCTCATGTCGAGCTTAATCATGTTGTCTGGCGAATCGAACATGAACTCGGCGAGGCTGCGCGCGAGGTGGGTCTTGCCGACGCCAGTCGGGCCAAGGAAGAGGAAGACGCCGATGGGGCGTCGTGGGTCCTTGAGGCCGGCGCGGGCGCGGCGAACGGCGCGGGAAATCGCATCGACGGCTTCGTCCTGGCCGATGACGCGCCCACGGAGGGACTCTTCCATGCGGAGCAGGCGGGCGCTCTCTTCGCTGGCGATGCGGGCGACGGGGATGCCGGTCCACATGGCCACGACTTCGGCGATGTCCTCGCCAGTGACGACGGGAGTGGCGATGCCCTGCTCGCCCTCCTGCCAGTCGCCCATTTCGTTGATCTTCTCCTGGAGCTTTATCTCGCGGTCGCGGAGTTCAGCGGCGTATTCGTACTGCTGGGCGGCGATCGCCTGTTCTTTTTCGCGGCGAAGGCTTTCGAGGCCCTTCATCGCTTCTTTCAGCGACGGAGGGGTGGCGGCGCGGCGGATGCGCACGCGGCTCGATGCCTCGTCGATCAGGTCGATGGCCTTGTCCGGGAGCTGGCGGTCGATGACGTAGCGGGCGGAGAGTTCGGCCGCTTCGGAGAGGGCCTCATCGCTGATCTTCAGCTTGTGGTGCTCTTCGTAACGGTGGCGGATGCCGCGCAGGATCTCGATGGTCTCTTCGATCGAAGGCTGCTCGACGACGATCGGCTGGAAGCGGCGCTCAAGGGCGGCGTCGCGTTCGATGTGCTTGCGGTATTCGTCGAGGGTAGTCGCGCCGATGCACTGTAGTTCACCACGGGCGAGCGATGGCTTAAGGATGTTCGCGGCGTCGACCGCGCCTTCGGCGGCGCCGGCGCCAACGAGCATGTGGAGTTCGTCGATGAAGAGGATGCAGTTGCCGGAGCCTTTTATCTCTTCGACGACCTTCTTGAGACGCTCTTCGAATTCGCCGCGGTACTTCGTGCCGGCGACGAGCGAGCCAACATCAAGCGTGATGAGGCGCTTATTCTGGAGCGTTTCCGGGACATCACCGCCGACGATCCGCTGGGCCAGGAGCTCGGCGATGGCGGTCTTGCCGACGCCGGGCTCGCCGATGAGGACCGGGTTGTTCTTGGTCCTGCGGGAGAGGATCTGGACGACGCGTTCGAGTTCGTTCGAGCGGCCGATGACGGGGTCGAGCTGGTTGTTGCGGGCAAGCTGGGTGAGGTCGGTGCCGAGCTGATCGACGGTAGGCGTACGGCTCGTGCTGCGGCCGCCCGCGCCCGCGCCAACGGCCTGGGGCTGCGATTGACTGAGGATACGCGTGGTCTCGGCGCGTACACGCTCGAGGTTGACGCCGAGGCTTTCGAGCACGCCCGCGGCGATGCCTTCGCCTTCGCGGACAAGGCCGAGGAGGAGGTGCTCGGTGCCGATGTAGCTGTGGTTCAGGCGGCGCGCTTCGTCCACCGCAAGTTCGATGACCTTCTTCGCGCGCGGCGTGAGGCCGATTTCGCCAAGGACCGTGCGATCACCGCGGCCGATGATGAACTCGACGGCGGAGCGGACTTTATTCAGTTCGACGCCGAGGTTGGCGAGGACCTTGGCGGCAACGCCGTCACCTTCGCGCACCAATCCGAGGAGGATGTGCTCCGTGCCGATGTAGTTGTGGTTGAAGCGGTGGGCTTCTTCCTGCGCAAGCGTGAGGACACGCCGCGCGCGTTCCGTAAACTTATCGAATCTATCGGCCATGGATACTCCCCCGGCTGGCTGGTTGCGGCTTAGGTAGCTGTTGCAGCGGTGGCGCCCTCCGCAACGGTCTTGATGTGGTCTTCGGCGGACGCGGCAGCCACTTCAGGAGCGTCAATGGTGTCATCTGCCTTCATGGCTTCGACGTGCTCCTCGCTAGTGGCGGCGGCCATTTCTGGAGCGGCGGAGGTGTCATCCACCGTCACGGCTGCGACGTGCTCTTCGGCCATTTCTGGAGCGGCAGCGGTGTCATCCGCCGTCACCGCTTCGACGTGCTCTTCGGTAGGGGCGGTGGCCATCTCTGGAGCGGCAGCGGTGTCATCCGCCGTCATGGCGTCGATGTGCTCGTCGGCGGGCGCGGCGGCCATTTCCGGAGCGGCGGCCGTGTCATCCGCCGTCATGGCGTCGATGTGCTCGTCGGCGGGCGTCGCGGCCATTTCCGGAGCGGCGGCCGTGTCATCCGCCGTCATGG
>JANXYE010000516.1 GCA_025350285.1 Chloroflexota bacterium | reverse complement strand
CCTGGGGTCGCGAAGCGTCTTCCAGGCGGTGGTCAGTTCGTTGTACTCCCGCGACCCGCGCCGAAGCTTCCCGGAGAGTGACGTGACAGCTTCGGCCATCCGCTCCGGCCCGGAACTTCCGCGCACGCCGAGGTAGCTGTACCAGTTTTCGTGGTACTCCGGGAAGCTGCCCGCCGGCGGAGGTGTACCCGAGAGTGCTCCGTCATAGACGGTTCGCACGCGCGGCGCGGTGAGCGTCTCAGCGGCGCGCTTGAGCTGTGCCCGGATCCGGCCCTCATCCCCGAACCCATAGGCGGCGGCGCGGATGGCGGCTCCGGTGCGGTTCAGCGCCTCGATAACCTCGGCCGAACTGGCGTTCATGTGCAGGTCAAGAAACTCGTACCAGTCGGGCAATCGTTCCGGTTGAAGCGCACCCGGCCCCTCGATCGGGAGGACGCCCGCCGGGCGGGGCTCTGAGAAGACGATCGGACGGGGCCGCCGGGCGTCATAGTCCTCCCGCCGCTGGCGATCGGAGAGGATCGCGAACGAATCGTTCAGAGTCGCCATCTGGCGATGGGCATCCGGCGAACGGTTGCGGTCCGGGTGGAGGTCGAATGAACGCTTCCGGTAGGCGCGCTTGATGGCGGCCGCATCGGCGGCGGGATCGACCCCGAGGGTTTCGTAGTGATCGGCGAGGCCGGAGTGCGACCTTTTGGCGGGCATGTGCCTCAATGGTACGACCCGGCCGCCCAACGTTGCGGGGCCGGTCCATCGCTATTCGAAGCCCGTGAGCGCCTCGGTGATCGCGGCCGCCGCGGTCCGTTCGTGTTCGGCGGCCCGCCGAAGGGCCATCGCGGCGCCCCGGCGCAGGCCAGCATTCGCGACGTTGCCGTGGCCACCAGAGGGGAAAGGGAAGAGTGTCAGGAGCGGCGAAAGGGCCTGCGTTTCGGCCTTGAGCGCGGTTATCGCTTGGTTGAGTGGCCGGGCGATATCCGGCAGGGCCTCGGCCACGTCCGCCAGGAACGCGTAGCCGTCGAGGCGGGCAGTCTGAAGGACCGCGAGCGTGTAGGCGTTGCCGGCGCGATCGACTTCGGTGTCCGCGTCCATCGCGGTGGCCCAGGCGTCGAGAGCGGCCGTCCCACGCGCCTGGCCGTCGTCGGGGCCGTCGCCTCCCGCGAAACAGGAAAGAGCTGTCTCCAGCGCCCCGGCGATGGCCTCAACGGGGTCCATCTCCGCGGCCCGCACGGGCGCGAACAGTTCGAGCAGCCCGAGTTTCGAGGGCCAATCGTCCCAACTGGCGAACGGACCCGCATCGCCCGACAGCACATGATCGACGAGGAAGCCGCCCCGTTCGTCGTCGTAGCCGTAAACGACGGCATGCTCGTGCAGGTGAAAGTCCCAACCGATGAGCGGACGCCCGGAATCGAGGAAGGGCCTCGCCCAGGCGGCTGCGGCCGCGCGCATGTCGGCCCAGTCATCCCCTGGGCGCAACACCGCCCCGAAGCGCTCCCATTGCCAACCGAGGCGGGCATACCGGGCACAGGCCGCCTCCCAATCGAGATCGACCGGGCCGGAGGGGAGGGCCACGATCCCTTCGCGCGAGCCGAGGCAGGTGTGCCAAGCGTGCCCCGTCAGGCCCATGATGGCGTGGCGTGGGAGCGGTGTACCGAGGAAGTTGAGGACACCTTCGAGCGCGCCCGCGGCGGTTGTCCAGTTGGTCACGAATCGAGCGCCAAGCGAGATGGCCATGGCTTGAGTGTAACGGGGTCCCTTCATTGACGCGTAGAGCGTGCCCGTCGATACAACGTAGGACATGGCGAGCGTCTATCATGGGAACTCGGGGCGCGTAGAATGCCGCCTCCGAGGGAGGGCCAGAGTTTGGCCGTTACTATGCATCAGGCCGTTCTGGCGAATGGCCTGCGGATCGTCACTACTCCACTCCCGGCCACGCAGGCCGTTTCCGTGAACCTGTTCGTCGGGGTCGGTTCCCGCTCCGAGCCGCGCCGCTTGAACGGGATCACCCACTTCCTGGAACACATGGTCTTCAAGGGGACAGAGCGGCGGCCGGACGCGATCGTCATCGCCCAGGAGATCGAGGGCGCCGGCGGCACGCTGAACGCCTACACGAACAAAGAATTCACCTGCTACTGGAACATCGTCCCCTACGATCGCTTCGAGACGGCGCTCGACGTGGCTGCCGATATGCTGCTGCATTCGAAGCTGGAGCAGGTGGAAATCGACCGGGAGCGGACAGTCGTACAACAGGAACTGAAGCGCAACCACGACAACCCGGGCGCCTGGGCCGGACGCCTCATCGGGACATCCGTGTACGGCGAACAACCGGCCGGCTGGGATGTTGGCGGGAGCGTCGAACTGGTCCAGGAGATGCACCGCCCAGACTTCGTCGAGCACATCGGCGAGTGGTACCACCCTTCGAACGTCGTGCTCTCGGTCGCCGGGAACGTCACGCACGAACAGGTGATGCGCCTGGCGGAACCGCTGTTCAGTGAAATGCGCGCCGGGGCGCTGCCCTCTGTGGTCCCCTACGACCCGGCCGTCACCGGCCCTCGCGTCGCGATCGACAGCCGGGAGATCGATCAGTGCAGCCTCTTCGTCGGCCTGCCCATCTTCGGGCGGGACGATGAGGACCGCTTTCGCCTGCGCATCATGAACGATGTTCTCGGGGCGGGGATGTCCTCGCGGCTCTTCCGCGAGGTGCGTGAACGGCGAGGGCTGGCGTACTCAGTTGGCTCGGGCTACGGCTACCTGGCGGACGCCGGGGTTATGACCATCTCGGCCGGAGTGAACCGGGAGCAGTTGGCGGAGACGATTAAGGTCTGCATCTCGGAGACCATGCAAATGGCCACCGACCGGGTGCCCGAGGAAGAGCTGCGGAAGGCGAAGGACCATGCCATCGGCCGCTTCCGGCTTTCGCTCGAGACGGCCCAGAGCCTCGGCCAACGCTGCGGCGAGTTGCTTATCACCAAGGGCGAGATCGAAAGCATCGATGCGGCGGTGGCGCAGATGGAAGCGATCACGGTGGACGATGTCCAAAAGGTAGCGCGCCGGTTGTTGGATCCGGCGAAGCTCCATTGCGCGGTGGTCGGGCCAAAGCTGGACGAGGACGAGATCGCAAACGCGCTGAACGTCTGACAAGTGACTGGGGAGACCCCATGGCCAATTGCCAGGACAGCGGATGAAAGCCACGGCGCTGCTCCGCTCGCCCGCGCACGGGAGAGGGGCGGGGGGTGAGGGCGTACCGCCCGGCGACCCCTATTTTCAGAGCAGGTCAGGCCAACGCCGGAACGCTGCGCTCCGGGCTACTCCGCCTTGAGCTCCGGGCGCACGATCGGCCGGTACATGCCGCGCACCATGGCCTGCACGTCCTTCACGGGCACCAGCAGCGTTCCATCGTTGTAGGACCTCAGCAGGTCCTTGTTCTTCCCGGCGACGCCATCGATCACGCTGATGTCGCCGTACGTTTCGCTGATCCCGTGGGTGGGCCCGTTGAGTACCAGCACTGTTCCCGGGTCCGCGCTCGCCGGTGAACCTTCGACCTCCTCAAGGCCCAACGCCTCGGCGCCGTACTCATCGACCGCGTCCGAGAACTGGAGCGCCCATTGGTAATACTTCTTGTTGAAGCGCTGATCCAGAAAGATGTTCAGGATGTCGCCGTACCCGCCAGCGGCTATGACATTCTCCTTGAACGCGTGGTAGCCGAGCGATTTCATCACGCCCGCGGCGGCCTCGGCCGCATCGTGTAGCGCTTTCAGATCGACGTCGGGCTCGGAGGGGCGCGGCGGGACCGCTGTCCCCGGGGCCACCTCTGTCTTACTCGACGGATCGACTGGTACGGTGCCCTCCAGCAGCCGGGCAACCGCGCGATTCCCGATCGTGGCTTGCAGCCGCTGGAGCGCGTGGACACTTCGCGGCGTCGATGCCGGGACGGCCGTGGCTTCCTGGCCGGGCCCATCGCGGTGTCGCCGCCGGACGCGAGCCCTTCGCATGTAGCGTTCCTTCTGGCGGCAAGTCTACATCCGCAAGGAAGCCGATGCCTATCGCAACTATCCGGTGGGTGGCCGGCAGAATTTTGCGGCGGCTCGCGCGTGAACGAACCGCTCGTTCGGCGCTCGCGGCTAAAATTGCAGCCTGCATCCGCTTGAACCGAGCACCAATCCTAGCCGCGACGGATACGGAGCGGTCTCTCCAGAGAGCCCGTAGCCGGGTGGACAGAACCAGGTCGATGCCGACTCGTTTTGCAAAACTCTGACGCCCACCCCTATCCGGCGTAGCCGGCGGTGGTGACCGCTGTTCCCCGCGCGTTGAGCCTGCATCCGCCGCCATCTATCTTAAGCGCATCCTCCTCGTATCGGATGGCCGGGATGGCGAACGGTTG
>JANXYE010000510.1 GCA_025350285.1 Chloroflexota bacterium | reverse complement strand
CGGGGCATCCACCGGCGGGCCACGCTCGGGGGGGACAACGCCTACGACACGAACGACTTCGCGCAGCCCGCAGATTCGAGTCGGTCGTGCGATCAACCTTCACAAGGGACCAGGCGGACCTTCCCCCCACGTGATGGAAGCCGAATTTGTTTTCAGCGCCGTCGGCGGCGCTTGGGACTACCAGCACTTGTAGGGCCAACTGAGCGCGTTGGACCCAACGGCCCCCAAGCCATTGGTTACGGACACATAGGCACCCGGCGCCCACGGAAACCAACAGGCATAGTGGACGGGCTGATACATCTCCACGTGCCAGTGTACTCCATCGAAGTTGGACACGTTGTAGCAGGTTGTCTGACCCCAGAAGGCGGTTTGTCCCACGTGGGTGCCGTTATAAAGCGACTGGCCAACGTTCAGCAGGTAGTTCGCTCCACCGGGCGCTGTCGGGGCCACGTGTGCCATCACATAAAAGCCCCGCGACCCTGAGCCGTCGTATACGTTAACCTTATACGCGTAGCCAGCCCACGTGGAATCTATGCACGATGATCCGCGGGTCGATACCACGCCGTAAGCCGTGCCGCCGTTGCTGTTGACGATCCGGAACCCTCCGTTAGCGCCCGGAGTTTGATAGAAGTCCGTTGCCCAATCCCCACCCCAGGCCGGTGGTGCTCTTCTGGAGCCGCACACTGGGGAGAGTATGCGTCATTGGGATCAGGACATATCGGTTTGTTCCAGTAGCCGCTAAAGGGCGCACGGATCTCGAGCCAGTTCGTGAAGTGGCTTGCAGATAATGTATCGGCAAGAGACAGGCCGGCCGCCGCAGCAAGAACAACAGCGACGATAGGGCCAACTGGCGCGAACTTTCGAGGTACGTACACGATACATGCACTCCGAATCATTTCAGATCGACCGACCGAACTCTGTGACTACCGGAATCAGTGACGATAACTGATCCGAATGAGAGGACGACGATACCTACCGGATTCGAGAACTGAGCATCGTTGGCGGTTCCGTCACGGTATCCTTGTACACCGGAACCGATGACTTTCAGGAGCAGACCGCTTGAATCGTATAACCTCAGCGTGTGCGCGCCCGTATCGGCCACGAGGAACGAACCGTCGGCCCGCGTGGCCACGCTTGCTGGAAAGTGGAGACCGGTCTTGACAATCGTCGAAACGTTGCCGAGCGGGTCGATCAGTCGAATCGCCCCGTTCACCTGGTCTGCGACCCAGAGCCTTCCCGAAGAGTCGAAGGAGATTTGTGCGAGATTCGAGAACTGCGCAATGCCAGCGGGGCCATCCAGAAGACCCTGCTCGCCGTTTCCGGCGAACGTCGTAACGATGCCGCCGGCAGCGATTCGCCTGACACGAAGATTGTCAGTGTCGGCAACATAGATATTCCCCGATGGATCGACGGCAACGCCCTTGGGCAGGTTGAACCTTGCCGTCCCTGCCGGTCCATCCGCGAACCCTCCTCGGCCAAGGCCGGGCTCGCCGGACCCCGCAATTGTGCTCACTTGGCCTGCTGGAGAAATGCCGCGTATTCGGTGGTTACCCGTATCAGCAACGACGATGGTGCCGTCGGACGCGACCGCGACAGCCGTTGGTCCGAAGAACTGCGCTTGCAGAGCTGGACCATCGGCGAGGCCCGGCTCGCCAGAACCCGCCAACGTGGACACGTCTCCGCTTGCGGATACTTTTCGGATTATGTTGTTCCCTGAGTCGGCGATATATAGGTTGCCTTTGCCATCGGTGGCAATCCCGCTTGGGTCTTTGAACTGGGCTGAGTTGGCGGACCCATCTACTTTGCCACCCGCGGCGACGGCAGTGGAACCGGATCCCGCGAGAGTGGTAACGGTCACTGACACTTCAGAAGCTGGCGGCGTTTGCACGGCTGGGCTCTTTGGAGTGCTGTCAGAGGTCGGCCAACTGACGTAGAGGCCTGCCCCAAGACCCACCGCGGCGACTGCACCTGCAGCCACCAGCACCGCGGCCGAAAGTGAGATGGGCATCGTTACCTCCGGGCCTGAGCTAGTTTTCGGATGCGCTGGACTTCAGTAATCATCTTGCGCAGTCCGCCCGCTTTCGCCGCCTCGGCCGAGCACGGAGGCGAGCAAGCTCTTCGCGGTGGGGCGATTCTGTCTGTTCCACGGTAGCGTCGCAATAAGGGTTTCCCTAATCTTGGTGGTCAAATCGGGACATTCGGCTACCTGTGCGCCGTACGCAGACGCGGCGGGCCGTCACGTAGCTCCCACCAGCTGTCCAACCCACTCCCAGATACCCCTTCCGCCTCCCGTGCCGTCAATCCAAGCCCTTGTTCAACACCCTGCTAGTCTGTGTCTGGCGAACTCTCAGCCACTCCGCCACATGCTCACGTAGCGGAAGACTGGCTCGAAGCCCATGCGCAGGTAGAGCGGATAGCCCAGGTCGCTGGCCGTGAGGCAGGCCGAAGCGGCCCCCGACAAGCGGGCGTCTTCGAGGACAGCCTCGGTGATCCCTTCGCCATAGCGCCGGCGCCGGTGACGTTCGCCCACATAGACGTTGTAAACACCGACCATCTCGCCTGTGCAGAGCCCCATCGCGCGGGCCACCGGGGTTTCGCCTTCGTAGCCGAGGAAGAGCGAACAGCCCGGCAACCTAAGCGCCCGGCGGGAGATCGCCTTACGCACATCGAGGCTGCCGGAGTCTTCGGGTTCGACGCCGGCGTAGATATCGGCGGTCGGTTCGTCCGTGACTCGTTGGATCCGCGGTGCGTTGCCCGCGGAAAACGCTCTCGGGAGCGCGGCGAGGAGCATCGCCGGTTCGGATTCGGCCGTCGCAAACCCGAGGTAGTGGGCCGCGTCGATGAGCGCACGGTCGGCGCCGTCGCGGAAGACGAAGCGGAACGGCTTTTCGCGTGCGCCGAACCAGCGGATGGCCGTTTCGACCGCGTCGCCAGGGTCCACGATCGGGTCGGCGGCGACAGATGCGATGTTGAAATAGTCGAAGTCGTCGCCGGCGTCGAGCAGCAGCCAGGGACCCACCCGCGCGGCCTCTCCCGCCGGTCCAAGCACGGTGATGTTCGCGAGCGCGGCGAGGTAGTTCTTGTGCATGGCGGCCGCGAGTTCGTGCATCGTCGCAATGGTACGGGGCCGCCGGTGTCGCTGCCTGTGGAGTCTGGGCCGGAAAAGCGTAAGCTTGCCAGGTAGCGAGGAGGCTGGACGTGGAACAACCGAAGCAGGCTTCGATCGATAAGATGTGGAACTACGCGGAAAAGTTCGCGGCCAAATCCGGCACCCACCTGCACCCGCTACGGGAGATCACGGAGGCGGTCGTGCTCGGGCTCGCGGCGAACGTCGACCAGTACGGGCGGCCAGTCTGCCCCTGCAACTTTTACCCGGCGAAGGACGAAAACGG